>CASFRL010000069.1 GCA_949297285.1 uncultured Bacteroidales bacterium | reverse complement strand
TCCGGAGTATAAAATATGTGCATGAGTTATATTTTTTCGGGTTATCCAACAATCATTCCGACAATTGTGGCAGACATGCAAGATGCCAATGTGCCGCATATCATTGCCAAAAATCCATACCGGGTCAGTGTTTTTCGCTGTTCGGGTGCCAATACGCCTATACCGCCGATTTGCATCCCGATCGAACTGATATTCGCAAATCCGCATAATACGAACGTTGCTATGATGATAGATTTTTCTTGTACGAATAGGCTTGCGTTTTTCAGTGTGTTTAAATCGGCATAAGCGACAAATTCATTCAATACGATTTTGGTACCCAACAGACTTCCTACATATCCGGCGTCATCATTACATACTCCCATAATCCATGCCACGGGAGTAAATATCCATCCGATCAAGGTCTGGAAATTGAACGTTACAGGGTGTCCTGCCATTTCAGACAGCCATCGGTTCAATCCGGTATAACGTCCGATAAGGTCGCCCAGCAGATAATTGAGCAATGCGACCATGGCAATAAATACGAGGAGCAAAGCTGCAACTGTAACCGCAAGTTTCAATCCTTCTATAGCTCCGTTCGATATGGCATCCAGAACATTTTTCCCGGTTTTATCCCGAGAAATCGTAATTTTATCATGAGAGAGCGGCTCGGTTTGCGGGATGATGATTTTAGAAAAGACGATGGCGCCCGGAGCTGCCATGACAGAAGCCGAAATAAGATATTTTGCAAATTGAAGCCGGGCGACAGGGTCATTTCCGCCTAACATTCCGATATATGCGGCCATGACACCTCCCGATATTGTAGCCATTCCGACACTCATGACAAGAAACATCTCAGAGCGGTTCATCGAAGAGAGATACCGTTTTACCAGTATCGGAGCTTCACACATTCCTAAAAATATATTCCCGGCTACGGTAAGACCTTCGGCTCCCGACAAACGGAATATTTTTCGAATGCACCAGCCGATGCCTTGTACGATGCGTTGTATGATGTTAAGGTAATAGAGCAGGCTGATGAGTGCAGAGAAAAAAATCAGGGTAGGGAGTACTTGAAAAATAAAAATATATCCCGATTTGGATGTGTCCAATAATCCTCCTGCGAGAAAAGAGGTACCTTGCCGGGTGAATTCGAGAATCTTTACGAATATTTTTCCAAGAAATTCAAAAAAGTATTGAAATGCAGGAATATATAACATTCCGAATGCCAATATGATTTGTAAAGAAAGTCCTGTGGCTACGATTTTCCAGTCTATTTTTTTTCGGTCTTTACTCAACAGCCATGCAATGAAAATCAGAACACACATTCCGAACACACCTCGTAATACGGATGTCAAGTTTATCCCTTGAACAGGAGTTATATACATATGTAAACAATATATTAATGATACCGGCAATATAAAATGGAGTTTTTATATTGCCGGTAAATTTATGAAATAATAGTTCTTGTAGAAAAATTTTTATTCAAATTCTTTGGGGTTATGCTTGTATTTAAATACTATTGAGAATATGATCGCTACCAACAAAGCGTAAGAGGCAAACACAAACCATGCCGATTGCCATTCGCTTACTTGCGGTATGTTGCTGCTGAAATCGACAAAATGGTTTACGACTGCTTGAGCGCCGAGCGTCCCTATTGTTGCCCCGAATCCGTTTGTCATTATGACAAACAGCCCTTGTGCACTTGACCGTATCGATATGTCGGTTTCTTTATCGACATATAACGATCCGGATATGTTGAAAAAGTCGAAAGCCACACCGTAAACGATCATCGAAAGAATAAACATCCATACCCCATCACCGGGATTCCCAAGTCCGAATAATCCGAATCGCAGTACCCATGCCAGCATGGCAATCAACATTACCCGTTTAATCCCGAATCGTCTCAAGACAAAGGGTATTAATAAAATACAGAGTGTTTCAGAAATTTGAGATAATGAGATTAATATGTTTGCATGCTGTACACCGAACGTGTCGGCATATTCAGGTATAGATCCGAAACTGCTGATATACGGGTTTGCAAATCCGTTGGTTATTTGTAAAGAAACGCCTAATAGCATGGAGAAAATAAAAAATATCGCCATTTTCTTTTGTTTGAACAAGGTAAACGCCCGTAGGCCCAATGCCTCGACCAAAGATTTGCTCTCTCCTTTATTCGTCGGACAAGACGGCAATGTCAGGGCATATAATGCATAGACAAAACCGATGAGGGCACATGCAAAAAATTGTCCGTATGAGTTTTGTAGCCCCAACAGGTCGACTACCCACATAGAACAGATAAATCCGATTGTTCCAAAGATACGTATCGGGGGAAAATTTTTTATGGTATCTAATTTGGCTTTATCGAGTGCCGTATAGGCAACCGAGTTGGAGAGGGCTAATGTTGGCATATAAAATGCAACGCTCAGCGAATATAATGTAAACAATATCGAAAATTCAACATTCGTCCCGTGGCTCATTCCGTAATATCCGGCAGAAGCCATAAATAAGGCGGCAAGGAAATGGCTTAAGCTCAACAGCTTTTGTGCCGGGATCCAACGGTCTGCGATGATACCTAATATTGCAGGCATAAACAGAGATACGATACCCTGCATGGCATAAAACATTCCGATATGTGATGCGAGATTAATACTTACCAAATAACTCCCCATCGAGGTAAGATAGGCTCCCCAAACTGCAAATTGCAGAAAGTTCATTATAATTAAACGAAGTTTTACGTTCATAGTGTTTTTAAAGAATTTAGTGTAGTTAACTGTTTTCTGGTAAAATTCGATCTTGTCATCCGAAATTATACTAATTCAGACCGATATTTATTACACAAAACTAATAAATATTTGTTACGATCACGGCCTTTGTTCCCGTTTTTTTAGTTCTTGTTGTATTCGGGCGGCTTTTTCATATTCCTCTGTGCGTATAGCTTTTTCCAAATGTGTTTTCAGTTCTTTTATCGAGAAGTCTTCAAGTCGTTTATGCTTAGTGGTTTTTTCTGCTTTTTCATTTTCACTTTTGGGTTCTTCTTGAAAGATAATGCCGGCTTCGGCGATAATTTTTTCAGTGGTGTAAATCGGCGATTGCGTCCTTAGTGCGATGGCAATGGCATCCGACGTTCGAGAGTCTATTCTGATTTGCCGAGTACCATCATCGAAAAGTAACTCTGACGAAAATACCCCGTCTTCATAATGATAAACAAAGACTTCGCGAAGTCTGATTCCGAACCCTTGGGCAAAACTTGCAAACAGATCATGAGTCATGGGGCGGGGTGGGGTTAGATGCTCGAGACGGATGGCAATGGATTGAGCTTCGGCAGTACCTATTATGATGGGGATTCTTCGGTCTCCATTCTCTTCAGCCAAGACAAGAGCATAGGCTCCGTTTTGTATTTGGCTGTATGTAATACCCATGACTTTAAGTTTTACACGGTTATCCATATCTGTTTGTTTTAGAATTATACCATAAGCAAATATACTGAATTTATTTGGGGATGTGAAAACTTTTTTATCGAATATTCCTTGTTCGATGTCGCTCTCTGTGGTATCGATTTGCCTTAAAAATTTTATTATGAGACAGATTTCTTTGATTTTTGAGGTTTTATGTTATATTTGTAAACCTGTTGATCATAAAAAGACGAATCGTTATGTTTTGGGATTTTGTATTAAGATTGCTTGTCGCCGGAATTTTGGGCGCTATTATCGGGCTCGAACGTGAATATCGGGCTAAAGAGGCCGGATTTAGAACTCATTTTCTCGTTTCTTTGGGAAGTGCCCTTATCATGATTGTTTCTCAATATGGTTTTGACGATGTTTTGGGAACGCCATCAGTAAAGCTCGACCCGAGCCGGGTAGCCGCCCAGGTTGTTACAGGTATTGGATTTATCGGTGCAGGTACGATAATTATACAGCGTCAATTTGTACGAGGTCTGACAACGGCTGCGGGAATATGGGTTGCGTCGGGAATCGGGCTTGCGATCGGAGGCGGAATGTACGTAGTCGGCATTATGGCTACATTCTTTACATTGTTGGGATTAGAGTTGTTGACGATATTGTTCAAACGCATCGGAATTCATAGCTCGTATGTGCAGTTTTCTACCGGACAACAGGAAAACTTACAAAAGATAACAAAAATGATTGCTCATTCCGAAGGCCGTATAACAAATTATTCTGCGCGAAAAGATTTTCAAGGAGATCATGTTATTTATTGTGTCAGTATGGTTATTAAGACCCGAGACAATGGTAAAGAGGGCGATATTATCACCTTTATCCAGAATCTCCCCGATTTGATGATCGAAAAAATAGAATAATGTAAAGGTATGCGGAGTCAAACATTTGTTGAGTTTGATTTATATCGGCTTGTTTAAAGAGGAGAAAATAAGTAAGGTACAAGAGACAATTTTTTGTCTCTTGTACCTTACTTATTTTTTGAATCACAGATTTATTCCAATTTTCCCGTTGCCCTTAAGTATTGCGTCTCAAAGATTTTATATTGAGTTTGTGCTTCGATCAGATTGCTCTCTGCTTGTTGCCATTGTGATTGGGCATCGAGCAAGTCGGTTAAGGGAGCCATTGAAGCGGCATATCGGTTTTGCATTACACGCAAATTTTCTTTAGCTTGTTGTAATCCTTTTTCGGCCGTTTGAATCATTTGAAATCCGTCTTGAACATTTCGAATACTCTGTTGCACCTCAATGGATAACAGCCGGGTGTTTTTTTGCAGTTCGAGCTCTGAATTACGTAACTCAAAACGGGCTTTACTTACTTTTTTGCGATTTTCTCCCCAATGAAATATCGGAATTTTTACAGAAAGCATTGCTATACCTATTCCGTCGCGAAACTCTTGCGTATAGGGCATCATCATACCATCACCGACATCGACCATACTTTTGAGCTTTATATTTCCATAATAAGTATATCCTGCCGACAATCCGACTGTGGGTAACATTTCTGATTTTGCATTGCGGATTTGTTGCTCTCCGACGGCAACCTGTTGTTCAAGTAATCGTAGTTCGGGTCGGGTGGTAAATTCTGCACTCAACATGCCCGGATCAGTGATAGCGATGATCGTATCCGTCGGTTCTATTTTCGTATCGTTTTCGACGCCGATAATTCTACATAATGACATGCGGCATAGATCAGACCCGTTACGTGCTTTTTGTAACTGATAACTGATATCGCTGCGTTTGGCCTCGATACGCAGTAAGTCATTTTCGATAGCCAAGCCGGCATCGAGCGCTTCCTTCGTTTGATAGAACAGCGTGTCGATCTGAGTCTGGTAGCTTTCCAGCATACGCACTTTACGGCCGATAGCAATATAAGTCCAGTAGGTATTGTCTGCCTCCACGAGTACATCCATGCGGGTCATACGTAACTGTTCGCCCGAAATTTTTTCTCCGATACGGGCCATTTGCTTCCCGGCAGAAATTTTACCCCCGGTGTAGATCGGTTGCGTAAGATTAATTCCTGCCATATACATACCGCGCATTTGCATATCCATTCCCATCATGTCGATATCCGGGAAAACATAAGCTCCGGTTGCCGATCCTTCGATTTTAGGTAAGTAGGCCGTTGAAGCAATTTTATTGTCAAGTTCTGCTTGTTGTAAACGGTTATTGGCTTGTTGAAGATTTTCATTATATGCAAGAGCCATTTCCCGGCATTGAGACAGAGAAAGTGTAACCGATTGTTGTGCCGGAGCGGAAACTGCTACTAATAGTGTAGAGTAACCTATTATATATATTCGTTTGATATTCATCGTTTATCCGGATTTATGAGTTTAAAGGTTTATTGATGCGGAACAATGTTGCATAGAAGAGCGGCAGTAGGATGAGCGTGATGATCGTACCTACTGTGAGACCTCCCATGATCGTGATGGCCATCGAACTGTACATCGGGTCTCCAACGAGTGGGATCATACCGACGATGGTGGTCAGTGAGGCCATCAGTACGGGCCGTACACGAGAGACGGTCGCTTCGACCACAGCGGTATACGGGATAACTTTTTCTTCGGTTTGGAGTCGGTTGATTTCGTCAACGAGTACGATGGCATTTTTAACCATCATACCTATCAGTCCAAGCATTCCGATAATGGCCATGAATGTCATCGGTTGACCGCTCAGAAGTAATGACGGGGTAATACCGCAAAAAACAAACGGGAAACATAACAGTATCAGAATAACTTTGCGCCAGCTGTTAAATAACAGTAACAGTATAGCCAATATAAGGAAGATGGTAATGGGAACAAATTTCATCAAGTTTCCGATGGCTTCGTTTTGTATTTCACCTTCACCAACCCAACGCATCGTGTACCCTTCGGGCAGCGGTATGGATTCGATCTCATCCTTAATCGAGGCGACTACTTTAGCCGGAGTCGCATCGCTACGGTCCGGATTCGGATCGCATTCTGCTTCGATAACACGTCGGCCGTTAAGTCGTAGCACAACATCTTCGTCCCAGTCGAGTTGCAATTTCTCGACTACGTTTCCGAGCGGTACAGCCCGAAATACTTTATCTTGCAGTTCTCCCATTGCGTTACCTCCGGAGATTGCCCCTTGTAACTCTTCGTTCGACAAATGGACGTTCATCATACTCCAGACGGGGATATTGTTTAGATTCTGAATGCGGCTGCCGTCGTTGTTGCGTACTTGCAGGTTGAGTGTTATCATGCGGTTCTGGTCGTTCAACACTCCGATAGGCATACCGTCCGTAGCAGCCAGCAGCGCATTGGCTACATCGCTGCGCCCGATGCCTGAACGCAGGGCATCCTGCTGTATATATTCGGCATGGAGAGCTTTTCCGGTCGGTTTCCAGTTATTCTGTACTGAATAGGCGTCTACATAAGGACTTTTGCGCATGATCGCTTCGGCCTGTGCACTCAACCGACGCAGTATGGCCGGATCGGGACCTGCAAATTCCACTTCAACGGTGTGTGATGTAGAGATCGAGAAGTTATATTTACGGATGCGGATATATGCATTGGGGTACGCTTCACGGAGTTGTTTCCGTACCGCAGGAATTTGTTCCAATACGGTATTATAATCTTTGCAATCGACGATCAGTTCGCCGTAGCAGTCTCCACCTGAAGTCATTGGCCGTACCAGACAATAATGGGCCGGAGCGTTGCCTTGACTGACGGCTACACGCTCTATGGCAGGATTTGCAGAGAGTTTTTCGCCCATCTCCAATAAATTGTCACGCACTGTATCGGCATCGGTGGCTGAGGGGAAGAAACATTCGACGACGAATTGTTTGTAGTCGAAATCGGGGAAGAAGAGATTTTTTACTTTCGTCATACCGAAAATACAAAGCGCCAAGATACTGAATGCTATGATAATGGTCGCACGTTTACGTCCGATCAGAAAGGAGATCGCCCGTCGTACAAAGCGATGTACGGGTGAGTTCATAATGGCAGAAGTTCCCTTCGATGTTTGAGAATTGCGCTTGGGTAACCATGTCTTTGCACAAACAGGAACCTGTACCAGAGCCAATACCCAACTGGCGAGCAGGCTGACGCATAATACGAGGAAAAGGTCTCCGGCATATTCTCCGGCCGAGTCGGGCGAAAGATAGACGCACAGGAATGTAGAAGCAGCGATAATGGTTGCGCCCAATAGCGGTAGGGCAGTATTGCGTCCTATACGATACAGATAGGTTTTCGGGCCGAATCCTCTTTTTTTATCAATCAAAATACCGTCCATAATGACTACGGCATTGTCAACTAACATTCCCATTGCCACGATAAATGCTCCGAGCGAGATACGTTGTAGTGTCGTACCGCAGGCGAGCAGAATCGGGAAGGATATGGCTACCGTCAGTACCAGTCCGAAACCGATAATCAATCCGCTGCGTAATCCCATCGTAAAGATCAGCACAAGAATTACGATAGCAACCGACTCAACAAGGTTCCACATGAAAGAGGAAATCGCATTATCGACCATATCGGGTTGGAAAAATATTTTTTCGGTATCGAATCCTGCCGGAATATGTTGCATAGCCTCGGCCAGCCGTGCATCAACGGCCTTGCCTACATCCGGAACAATGGCCGATGACTCCATTGCCACGCAAATGGCGAGTGCCGGTTTACCGTCTACGAAGAAGCCATTCCGTTGTGGTTCCGCAAAGGTGCGTTCCACCCGGGCAATGTCTCCGATACGTATAGTTTTGCCATCCAGTGTCTTTATTGTCAGGTTGCGGATATCTTCCTCATCCTCGATAGCCGAATCGACATAGAGAGCGATACGTTCATCACCACTGGTATATTTCCCGGCATTTACGGTCTTGCCGGCTGCTTGTAAAGCCGACATGATCTGCGTGGGAATGACGCCGTTTCGGGCAATTTGTTCTTTAGGAAGTATGATATTGATAACTTCATCGCGGTTACCGGCGATATTGATCCGTTTTACCCCTTTCACATCGAGCAATTCGCGGCGTATGTATTCGGCATATTTATACATTTCGGGATAATCGTATCCATCGGCCGTCAGAGCATAGAAGATACCATAGACATCCATTATATCATCGATAACTATCGGATCGTAGCATCCTTGAGGCAGACGAATTGCCGCATCATTCACTTTGCGGCGAAGCAGGTCGAAATGCTGTTCCAGATCTCGGTTCAATACCGTCATCTGAAATTCAACGGTAAATACTGCCGAACCATTCTGACATTCGGTTTTAACCTTATTGACATTGGGTAGTGCCCGTAGCTCGTTCTCCATCATTTGGGCAACTTTCAGCTCTACTTCGTGCGCGCTGGCACCCGGATATGCGACTACTACCATTGCCTGTTTGGCAGATACGGCAGGGTCTTCCAATTTGGGCATTTGTATGAAAGAGAGTACTCCGGCAATGAGGATCGCCGCCATAAACGACCAGAAAAGGACAGGTCGTTTAACGAAAAATTCAGTCAGTTTCATTTTCATAGCAAGTCTCCTACATTCGTTTTATGTGATTTTGTGATTACGCGAACTTTCTCACCGGCTTGTAATGCGTTCACCCCAGTCCTTACGATCTGTTCTTTTCCGGTCAACCCTTCGATTATGACGGCATTTCCTTCAGCGTTGATATTGTGAAGTACGACCGGGTGTTTAACAACCGTTGAGTCTTTTGAGAAAACCCATACGCATGGAGTTTCTTCGTCTCGAAAAACCGAACAAAGAGGAACGGAAAAACCTTTTGTGGCGGTTGTATCGGCCACGGTAATACTTATTTCTACATTCATCCCGGCAGTCAATCTTTTATCCGGTCGCTCGGCAAAAAGTAAATTCATTTGATAAAGTTGATTACCGTCGGCTTTGGGAGTTATATCGGACAGAAGCATTTGTATATTCTCTCCGATTCCTGTTGCCCGGCAATCGAATCGAACAAAATGAGATCGTTGAAGGTATTCGTTTACCGGAATGTCAACAGAAACTTCCATGTTTGATACATCAAGAAGTGTAAAAATGGAAGTCCCGGCATCGACCATCTCAGCCGGAGAAAAATTGACCGACTGAATGTATCCATCTGCCGGAGCATACAACTTGGTGTAATCACATTTGTTTTTGTTCATTTGCAACTGTATTTCGATCTGACGTAATCCGGCAGTAGCTTTTTCATATTCATTGGCCGATATACTCTTCTGATCGAAAAGACGTTGTGTGCGTGCTACCTCATCCCGAAGTTGTTCGTATTGAATCTGTAATGCATCGACGGCCAGCCGATAATCGACATCATCCAAGTTAGCAAGTAATTGCCCTTGTTTGACAAAATCCCCTTCTTTGACATAAATCTTTTTTATCTGTCCGGCTGTTTTGAATCCTAAACTGATTTCGTGATTTGCCTTTACGATCCCAGAATATTTTTTTATTGTTTTATCACTTATTGCAACAGGTTGCGTTAAATACACACTGTGCAAAAATGTTGTAGATTGTTCTTTGTTAGAACAAGCACATAAAAGAAATATCGAGGTTATGATACAACCGATTTTATTCTTTTTCATCCTATTTTGTTTTTAATGGTTTCATGGGGGCAAATTTCAACCTTTTTGGCGATACCTTTTTGTTATTCCTTTCTTCAACATTGTTCAAAAAGTCGATAAAATACCCTTTTTATGAAAAAGAATTGCTTGTATATTGTTAGAAAAGGTATTTTTGTGGTAAAAAAACATATAAATATGCAACAATTTAATCAATTTAATCCGTTAGATTTGATGATGATACCTTTTGGTAAACGTTATTATGCTATTGATGACGATTTTGTCTTGGCTGATAATTTTGATGTATATCAAATATTCGAAGATGTGTTGGCCGATCCGAATATCGCATCTTTTATTACATCACCTTATCCTTTTAAAATAAAATTTGCAATGATATTGTTTTGTATAGGTGGATCTATGCGGGTAAGTTTGAATTTGGTCGAATATAAATTGACAAAAAACAGTATTCTCTTTATTCAACCCGGCGATATTGGAAAAAGTTTAGAAATTTCAAGGGATTGCAAAATAGCTATAATTGCATTTTCGAACGGTTATTTTATATCAGAAGTCAACTCTCATGGAGCAATTATCGTTCGTAGATTTTTATCTTCCGATGCTTTGTTGCAAACGACAGATACCGAAATGGATGAACAGATGAGGATTTACCAAGCCATGTACAAAAAAATGCAACAGCCCGATTTTCAATATAAAAAAGAGGTTCTTCAAGGGTATATACAAATTCTATATTTTAATATATGTCAAATAATGGGTAGATATGTCGAGCGGCAAGAAACGCAACAAAGTGACCGTAAGAAGCAGATTTTCGATCGGTTCATGCAATTGCTCAAACAATATCACTCTTCTGAACGCAGTGTCGGGTTTTATGCAAGCAAGTTATGTATAACCCCTAAATATCTTTCTCAAGTGATTTATGCCGTCAGCGGACGTCATGCCAGCGATTGGATTCGCAATCATGTTATTATCGAAGCTATGGTTCTTTTGAGAAGCCGACAGTATACCATTCAGCAAATAAGCGATATGTTGAATTTTGCAAACCAGTCTTTTTTCGGCGTTTATTTTAAAAGGGCAGTCGGGTGTTCTCCGTTGGCATACCAAAACAAATAGATATTTTCTATTTTATTTCCGATATTAAGATATATAATGGTCATTTTGGATATACTCGAAAAAATGAAATAGGAATAAAATAAATTTATAGACTGACGCCCTTTATGATATTGTATTTATAGAGGGCATCAGGTTGTTTTTTTACTCTTTCAGCGTAGGGAGGGGATTTGCCCCGCTAACCGAAAGTACAACAGTTTTCGAGACTGCCTCAATCAACTGCTTTGTCATCACTCCAATAATGATCTTATGTGATGCGGGCAGAATTTCATTCCGTTTGCAAACGGAGCTATTTTTTAGTGTGCAAAAAAATAGCTTGCTTTTTTGTCGAAATCAAATTTTAGAATTTATGTAAGTATCTAATAACGAGTTTGTAATTATATATATTTTGTAATAATCATTTTGTCTTTTTTATTTTCGTACCTTCCCAAAATATGAAAACTATCTTTCAACGTATTTTTATTTATAAATCAGTGATACATTGATATTGGCATTTTTATCGGAGGTAAACCTTATCCATCTGCCTTGAAAAGATTCCGGGAAATCATAAGTTATTGTTTCTTGTGGCGCGATGTTAAAATCCATGTATTCCATCCAGTCCCCATTCCCGGTCGGGTCTACTTCTACTTTTACCGACAGGTTTTTCGATGATTTATGAGATATTTTCATACTTTTTTTATCATAATACGCAATTAAATACGGATCGGAAGGAATATTTGCCACTACATCCGAGTTATGCCAAGGTCCTCCTATACCTACGGGTTTTCCCATTTTCCATAGATCATCTATAACTCCGACCCATATTGCAGCTTTGCCATCTTTAGAGGGTATGATATGGATATTGTCAGTTGATTTTTTCGAATCTATGCCGGTCATAACCAACATTCCGCGATAAGAAGCATAATCGTTGATTCTGAATTTATGGGATGAGATCGGTCTGATTTTGGCAAAACCGTCTGCATTTTCGGCAGGTAATTCATAAAATGTTCCCATGCAAGAAAATAGATCTCGTTCGGTGGCCACTTCACGGCAAATACGTAATTTACCGTTGTCTGTCAAAGTTTTGTATGCATCATCTCCCAAAGGTAATCTCCAACGGCGATTTTTATCATCAATTACCAACACCGATCCTTCTTCTATTTTTACTATATTTTTGGGTATTGAATATATTCTTGACATGTAGTTTACTGTCGCAGAATCATTTTTATTTTGCAGGTCAAAACTGTCCCCCATTTCATAGTATAAAGAGTTGTTGCTTGAAAGCAATCCTAAAGAACGGCGGTTATTCCCTAATGCGTATAACAGTCCGTCCTTGTCTGCCTCATCATATACAGAAGATAAACCTTTGAATATTTTGTCGGGGGTTGTACTTCTATTGTCGTTTGTCCCATACGAAAAACAAACGGTTGCTATTGTAGGTCGGTTTGCTTTTACCCTAATCCATTCTCCATTATCATCTTTCCCGAACGGAACGAATAAAGATTTTCCCGCCGGTATTTCTATCTCTTTCAGCAAAGTCCAGTTATCATTCCCATACTTGTCTATTTCAAAGGTTAGATCGATATTTTTATCCCCGCTATTTTTTACCCAGGCACATTTTTTATCCCATCCATTAAACAAGAACGGTTCAGAAGGAACGTTAGCTTTAATTGACTCGTTAACCCATACGGAACCTTCGGCAAAAGTAGGACCAAGTTTATCGGGTATATCTAAATCAGTAAACCATAAATTAGAATTAGACTGTCCGGGACCTTCTATTTTCCCTTTGGCTTTTCTTTTGTTCAGAAATTCTTTTTGGGCTGAATCATCGCATCCGAAGACTAATTTATCGTTCCACCTGGCAAAATCTCCAATAACTTTAAGATATGCAGAGCGAGGGCGTATCCCGGCGGAATTTTTAGAAGTGAAGGTTTCGGGAAAATGCCAAAACATACCGTGCATGGTCATCAAGAATTCTTTATCCGTAATTGTTCCAACATCTCTGATTCTGGGCCATTCTGTATTCCATCCGTGAGCGCCATCATAACTATGACTTGCTTTGGGGAGTCTGTAAAAACTCCAACCTTTGTCATACTCCCTTACGCCCAATATGATAGATTTATGATCCCATCCGGTAACCCATATCGGGTCAGTTGCGGGATTGGCATTTCCGTAAATGCCTCCCGGGCCTGTTACTTCGACAAATTGATTTCTTCTTACTATGTGCCAGTTCTTTCCGTCCCATTCGGCTAAAACTCCTGCTTCAACATCAAATTTCTCCAATGCTTCCTGTGTCGCTTCACCATTATTACTATAAACCGCGACTCCTTGACCCGAGTAAAACCCTTTACCATGAGCCCCCGGCAATAAAGCATTTGATTGGGGCAATTCCTCTTCTTTTTTGGGAATTTTATTTCCGTCGATATAGATCGTGTCAACTTCCAATGTCTTTACATCGACCGAATAAAATCCTTCTTCCATAGTCGCGTAATAAATTTTATTTTCCGGATCTGTCAGATGGCGGGCATTGCCGGTATGCCTTCCCGGCATCTTAGAATAAGGAATGACTCTTACTTTACCTGTACTGTCTATTACGTACGGTCCGATAAAAAGTTGTTTGCTTTCTTTATGTATCATCCTGTTTGCTGGCGTCCCTCCGATACTGTTAGGAAATATATGCTGTTTTAAATCAGGGGTTATTTCATATAGTTTATCCGAAGAGCCTTCCGGGAGATGCGGCCCGTAAGTTATGACCCATAGTCTGTCTGCCCATGGAACGACAGCTCCGGTTCCACATTCTCCTTCATTATTGTAATAGGCCAGATGAGGATAAATTCCGGAAATGGAGTCATAATCTTTCTCTGATGAATTATTTGATGAAGCACATCCTGCCAAAAGAATGAAACTTAAATAAAACCAGCGCACTTTTTTCATATGGTATATTTTATATTCGTTTTCTAGGGTATCAGATATAAATATATTTTCAGGCTCATATTAGATTTGAGCTTGTTTTCGCAAGTTTGGTACTTAGAATATAAGCCGATCCCTATATTTATAAGGGAAATTTTTTTAGGTAATAAAAGTACAAAAAAGTTTCATATATTTAAAAAATATGGGGTATTTGTTGTCTGGTATACGAAGTAGGACGGAAATGGATGCGTTACGACTTATGATATATTGAAATAATAATTCTTTTTATGATTAACCTGCAAGTCAATTTTGAATTTGAAAATATGGGCTCTGTGAGGAATGGTAATTTATAAAACTCTTGTCAGACGAGAATATAGCCTTTGTTCTTTTTCTTAAGAATACCTTGGTTGACAAGTTGCAGTATGGCTCTTGAAAGGGACGGACGGGCTACCCCAAGAATAAAGGACGCTTCTTGAAGGTTTTGTATGGTTCCGTTTTTTTCAATATAGCTTATAATTCTTGACGAAAGTGTTTGTAACGCAAATTCGTTCAGTCTTTTACTTAAAAACATGCTATGATCAGAAATAACTGTCAGGTAATTTCGCAAAACCAGAGGATCTTCTTCAATAATTTTTAAAATGCTCTTTTTGTCTACTATCCAAAGGCCACAATTACTGTTTGCCAATATTGTAATGGGAAATATTCCTTCGGAACTGAATATAAAAGAAGACGCCAAAACTTCCGGAGCAGATAATGTATCTAATGTAAATTCTTTGCCCTCTTCGCTGATCATTTTTGCATAAACACTACCTTCACATAAGATATAAAGTGAACGGCATGCATTCCCTTGCATGGCAATGGTATCACCTTTTTTATAATGCACATATCTGCTGGGAAAATCATGCATGATTCTTTCGATAGTTTCTTTATTGCCTCCTTTAAATAACGGCATTTCATAAATATCGTTGTTCATTGTTGTTGATTATATAATTCAATATTTTATCGATTTTTCTTTCCGTGTAACAATTGTTACCGATTATGATGATGCAATCAGATACTTTTGCACCGATCAAAAAGATTTAAACAATTTTTAGGGTACGTTATCCTTCTATTTTTATTCATCGGTCACACGGTTCTAATATAAATATATCTATAACAAACATAGAATAAAAAAGTATCAATAAAAATGAAAAATATAATTCATCTTTTTTTAATAAGCCTGATTCTTTTACCTGCTTGTGTGGAGGAAGATACTTTTGATCATGCTTTTTCCGGAAATACTTTTGGAAGTTTTTCATTTGTATTGGTACATGAAGAATATGCCGAGGGGCAACCGAAAGGAAGTTTAAAAAATGACCGCACAAAAGAATCGGTATTATCAACGGCAACCAATAAAAACGAAGAGGTAAGGCAAAACCTCTCTAATTATGATAGGGTAGAGTTTGTCGTCGTAGATGAAAACGGAGATAAAGTGTCTGGAGTAAAAGGATTATATGATAAGAACACTTCGAGTATGAGTTTGGAAGGATTACATGAGGGTTCTTATAGAATACTTATTCTTGGAGTCAAAGGAGATATGACGGTAGATAGAGCAATAATAAATGAAATCGATCATATATCTGAGGTATGGCTCTCATTTCCCGAAGATCTTGCACAGCCTTTAGCGTGTGAATATTTCCATTCGGTAACACCTTTTACCGTAAAAAATGTATTTACTCAATCGGGTAATGAATTCATTGCAGAAATTTCAGAGAAGATTGTACAGTATAGGATCGTTGGAAGAATGGATTTCGCCTTTTCATACAATAATCCTTATGTTAGGACTGCTGTCTTGTCAAATACTGTGGCGATAAATCCAAGTAGTAGATTTTATACTCAAATGTCTGGAGAAGGCCTTTTTTCAGGAGAAAGCAATGGCGAAATGAAGATTTTAGATATGTCCGAACATACAGAATATTTATTTATGCCAACAATAGACGGTCGTTCGGTTAAAGGCGATGTGACTATGTTTACACGAGATTATCGTGGAAATACGGTAAGACGTTTGTACACTTTTGATTTAAATTCTATTGACGAGAATCATGTCGGTCGGGTCGAAATAGATGTCGTACATCCTGAAGATGAAATAGGAACGATGTTTATTACCAATCAAGCATATGCAGAGGGAGCGCATAGCCTGATTTTACAAGATGATGAACCGCATACTATATACACCGATAAAGCTCTCCGTAATTTTAATACATCCAGACCGTTGCAGCTTTCTATAACCAATGAGGGGCAATTTCATGCACGTTTTTATTCTCCGAGAAATCTAAAAAATGTCTTGATAAAAGCGCGTATTCCTTCTGTCGGAAGTGAGTATGTCGATTGGGCATATTTCGATAGTATCCCGGCCTTTGCAGATTTTTATGAAGAAATTCCGCTTGCGAAAAAAGATATGTATTACAGGTCTGAGTCTGGAGAAATAGTTAAGATACCAAAGATGCGAATTGATGATTTATCCGGAATTGAATTTAAGATCGAATCAGATGACCCGTATTTAGAGAAATTAAAAGCGATAATACATGGTTGGAATATAAGATTTCATCTATACGACGGTGACCCTACTAAACCAGACGGAGGCCCTGTCGGAAATTGGATGGGAATCAGACCAGTGCACTGTCGTGAAGTCGTAGCTTTTTTCTTAAATTTTACCTATATGATCGATATGCCCGAGCATGAAGAGATATTAAGAGCAAACGAAGATCGATTGTATGGTAATGGAGGGGTAAATGATAAAGTGACTGCAGATGTTGTATTACAGCAGATGAGAAAAGAACGAACGTTAAATGTCGGATTGGTATATCCGGGAAATGGCGTTATTGGTCTTGGTGGAGGGTCTGCTTTTGGTGCATATCAATCGGGGTGGCTGAATCATTATACAAATACTTATGCCTGTGAGGTAATGTTTCATGAACTTGGGCATGTGATGGGATATAGCCATAGCAGCTCATTTACTTATGGGCCTTGGGCACAAGAACTGATGAACTATTTTTATGTAGAACATCTTAAAGATATGCCGATAAATTCATCTCATTATCTCAATAGCAGTAAAAATCCGCACTTGTATTAACAACAGTTTTTTTGATATAAAATGAATGCGAAAGTTTTTAAGTATATTCCAATAATTATTTCAATGTTTTTGGGGATAGTTGGATGCCGTGAACATCTCGATTTATTGGAGTCTGGAAAATCTAAAACGATGACTGTCAGATTGTCATCCGATAATTTATCGGGAATAGAAGATGAATCTATGATCAAAAATGTTGCCGGTTATCGGTTTGTAAATGGTATGCTTGAAGAAGTTATAATACCTTCACAAACCGGAACTTCAGATCTTTATACTTTTGCTTCTACCTCTTTTTCGGGAACATTATACATATTGACCAATTCAAAATCGTTGGAGGGGATCCGAACGCTTGTCCCTAAATCTTCGACATTAGAAGAATTTCTTTCTCTTGAAGGAAGTATAGAAGAGATGACCGAAGAGGGGTTATTAATGACGGGCAAAGTCGAGCTTGACAATTCTTCTTCAGCTATTGTCGTCCCGATAACACGAAGTATGGCGAGAGTCGATATTGAATCTTTAGAAAAAGGAGTACAAGTTCAAAAAGTAATAATCCATAATTTGGCAGATAAAGGCTATGCCATACCCAGAGAGACTATTGAAACATCTACATCGGCTTCAGAATTAGATTTTATACAAGACTATGTCGATTCTCCCATCGAGAATCGGAGAGACGCTCTTTTATATATTACAGAGCAGGTAAATAATTCTCTTTGGGTCGAAGTAACCGTTAAATTTGGAGGAGGGATGCACTTACTTAGAGCAAAACTTCCGTCGATTATACGGAGAAATGAAATATATACCTTAAAAATACACGGGAAAGGTGCCGAAATGCAGCTTGTTATAGCGTCTGAGGGGTGGAATATGGGAGCATCGGTGGAGTCGAAACCCTCGATCAACGGACTGGTTGATGTAGAGAATTCTATTTTCTCTGAAGGGGTTAGGGTCAATGAAACAAAAGATACAGTCTTTGTACCGTATTATGGGAGTAATTTTATGCTTGCACTTATGGCTGATGCAAATGCAACAGTAACCGTTGACGGGGCAGTTCCTGGAGTAAGTGTGAATCAAACCCCTGATAAAAGAGCCGTTTCTTTAGAAAAAATTGCCGAGGTTTCTGTCCGTAGCGATTTGCGTATGCCGGGCAGAATAACTGAAAGAATACATTTGGATATTTATGATAAAAATGCAACAAATTTAGGACGGGTAGTTCTTGTTTTTGATCCCAATCCTGTAAAAATAGAAGGCCTCATTGGCTTTGATGAGAATGCCATATGTGATTTTAAGAGGTATGTTGAAGGAGAGTTGGGCATAATTAGTGTGCCTTCGGGTAAAAAACTTGATATAGAATTTGATGTAGATGAGTCGATATGGTTGAATATTTCGGAAACAGAACCTGGCTCATCATTGCGGGCGGGTATATCCGGGAAGACATATCGAATTCTTGGAGGCTGGAAACCCAATGATCCCAAAGCCGATGGACGGCCTCAAGAGGGTAGGCTCATAATTTCGAATGAGGATGGTTCTGGCAAAGAGATATATACTATTCGAAGAATAAATTGGGGATTGCCGGTTGTAAAAATGGGAGAGACATGGTGGTGTAAATATAATTTGCGGGGAAATGTAAAATCTTTTGAAGATCAAATAACAATCTCTGATGATCCGGCGCCGCATCAAGATTTGCTCTCATACCTGTCCTCAATTTCGGATAATGACCTTTTGAAATTATTAGGAGATCAATATCAAGGTGGAAATAAACAAGGACTGCCTTTGAGGCATGATGGAAGTGCCTATTATTATGAAGGAGTGGCGTCTAAAGCCGAGAATTTCGGTTTATTACCTCCGACAGAGATGGCTCCTGATGGTTATCAGATTCCTGACTACGAAGATTATTTGTTTTTTTCTAAAAATGGAAATTTCAATCTTGGAGGAGTAGGTACCAGAACATATCAAAATAGCAAAGGACAAAATATCAGCATTACAATTGTCGAAAGAGATGTCAATTTTCTCGGACATAACTACGGAATCATATCGTTTTATGATTTTGAAGTAGATGGGATGCATTATCTCCTGAATGGTTTGGGGCATCAGTGGAATACTATCCATGGAAATATTGCACGAATGAACTTGATTCTGGCAACTTATGGAAACAGTAGTTTGACATGGGTAATGGAAGGGTATGAAAGCCAAGTAAAACCTAATGAAAATTGGATTAAATATATGGCAAATAATGCTGTCAAGACAAGATTGATAAGGTGTATTAAAACGCCGGTAGAATATATTTACGACTGATATTGAAAGATAACTTGAATAACATAAATCTTTAACTTTAATAAAATCATAACACAATGAAAACTAATATTTTTTATACGACATTAATCTCTTTAGGGGTATTCCTGTCTTGTACGAATGATGATGCAACAATACCATCTTTACCCGATGGAGGAGGAAACAGAACGGTGAAAACTTCGATAACGAAATATGAAGGTATCGGACAGATAATAGAAAGCGAGAATAACATAACCGATATACAGGCTTGTATATTTGAGGCCGGAAAGATGACGCAAATTTATGATAATCTGGTTCCCTCGGAAAATAGTTTTGATATACAGATCGAAAAACACGCCGGAACATTATATGTGTTGGCTAATACTAAAGACCAAATTAATTTGGAAGAACTGAAAAGTCAAAATATAACAGAAGGAGATTGGTTGAAAAAATGTGTGGCGATGAATGAGGGGGTGCCGGTGCATTTCTATTCGGGAAGTTTGAACCTTGATGATATGGGAAATTCCCAAACTGTATTTCCGGTAAGTTTAAAAAGAGGCTTTGCCCGTTTTGACCTTAAATTGAAGACTGCCGGCGTAGCTTCTGTAAACAGCATTACATTAAAAAATGCTGCTCAATCAGGGTCTCTTTTCCCTTCTCTAAATAAATATTCTGTTCAAGATGTCCTTGTCGGTGATATGACCGTTTCTTTCGATTCTCCTCTTACAACAGATACTTCGGCGGTATTGTATGCATATGAGCAAGCAAAGGGAAATTTAGAAATAAGTGTAGAGGCTGTTATCGACGGAAAACCCTTGACCTTAACAAAAGCTCTTGATGGAGATATTAAGCGTAATACGATTTATACGGTAACAATACGCAAGGATGTCATAGATGTTACGATCGAAGTCTCTTTTGATGAATGGGAAGAAGGAGGGGATACAGAACTTGTGCCTCAAGCTCAAATCCATTTAAATTGAAATAGTAAATAAAGATGGGATATAATTGAGAATTGCCTTGTCAAGATGATCTTGTTATAACATAGAAAAAGATATGGACGTTATGAAAAAAATATATTCAATTTTGTTTTTTATGCCAGCTTTTCTGATCTGTTTATCCTGCAATGACCAATTTGATAAAGAGAGCAGTTTCGAAAGTGCAGACAAGATAATTTCTGCAGAAATATCCCCTCTTTTTTTAGATAGTTACGTGGAGGATAATAATGAAAACGATATAGAAAATATCAGTGCATATCTTTTTGATGAAGGAAAGTTTGTCAAAGAATATGTCGGGATTAAGCGTACTGAAAGCAAATATGAGTTCCCCGTTGACGTTATAAAAGGTAATTTTTATATTGTAGCGAACGCCTCCCGTTTTCCCGACTTTACATCTCCCGAATTAGGATTTCCGGAAAAACAGTGGAAAGAAACTATAATATATTCAACAGACGGAATAGCCGAAAAGGGATATACCGGGAGTGTGTCTCTATCCGACTATACGGCATCAGATCATTTAATTCCTATATCGTTGAGGAGGGTTGCTGCCCGTTTCGATTTAAGAATAGCTGTAGCCGGATCTGTTGAGGTAAAGGACATAACATTTAAGAATGTACAAAAAAATGCTTACCTTTTTCCGCAATCAGAGATCGTTTCTCCGGAAAATAACTCTGCGACAGATATTTTACTCACTCCAGAACAACCGTATAACGATAGCGAGAAAGGAATCCTATACGTTTACGAACAATATAATACAGATATAAAAGTACAATTAAATGCTTCGATAGATGGCAAAGAATATTCTCTTGAAGCAAATTTACCCGAACAAATATCACGAAATACGGTCTATTCTATCACTCTTCGTAAAGATATTGTCGATAAAGATGTACAATTGACCGTAGAAGAATGGAAAGACGGTGGAGATACAGAGTTGAAACCGGGGATAGATGACCGGCTTATCATCGACTCATCTCTTACAGAATTACCGTCTAATGTAACGATTGCCGATGAGGGGACGATGCTTATATTATCTCATTTAGAAACAGAATTTATTTTTGCTATAAAAAGTGACAGCGAGTTAGAAGTGTTTCCGGTATCAGATTATTCGTTAACCGTAGAACCTGTTCTGGCTGAAGAATTCAAACATAAAACGACAACCTCATTAGAGGGCGTGAATCTTTTCCGCCTCAGAAAAAAAAGATATTCTCCCAATATGAAAACGATCGATGTCCCTGTCCGTTTTCATCGGAAAGGGTTAAATAACTCTTATCCTGAAGATAATATTATTATAAGAATGACAGGAAATCCTACAACCAGTGAAGGTCTGTTGGAATTTGGAATAGATACATACACCCACGATTTTGATCGTTATATAGATAATGAACTCGGAATCTTTACACTCCCTCCGGAAAAAGAGTTGACCGTAGAATTTAAGGAAGGAGAAGACCCGTGGATAAGAATTGATGTTGAAGGTAGTAGTAATGTATATCGCGTATTAGGAGGGTGGCGACCCAATGATCCTACGGCCAATGGCCGGAAACAATCGGCAACTCTTGTAATTAAAAATAAAAAAGACAATTCAGATAGAGAAGAATATACTGTAATCCGCCGTAATTATGGCTTGCCTGTGACATGGCTGCATGGAGTGTGGTGGTGTAAATACAATGCCATTAAAAATTCTCGGGATTTTGAAGATCAAATACTCTCCTCATCAGATCCAGCCGTAAAATTAGATATGACGGCTTTTCAGTATCTTACATCCTGTTCGTCGGAAGAATTCTTTAATCTTTGGGGGTGGGCATATCAAGGTGATAGTGGACAAGGAATGAAAGTAATAGAAAAAGATAGCGTAATTGTGCTCGAAAGATTCACAAGAGACGAAAAAGTCCATATCAATAAATTACCGCCAACGACTCTTTCTCCCGACGGGTACGAGCTCCCTTCTATGGAAGAATATAATCGGTTATTCGACGCCACCGATTATATTTGGATGATGTATAACGGGACACATACCTTGAAAAATCCGTGGAATGGACATGCAAAAGTGAAACGTCAACAACTTCGTAAAAATAACATACAAATAGGTTCTATGACAATATCAAATATAATATACATAGCCTTGTCGAGTCCTGATTTCCCGGAACATGAACCTCTGGTTTGGTATGGCCCTGCGGCACAATGGAACGATACCGGTATTTTACATTCCGGGCATTATAACAATATACTTTTCGGCGTTTATTCTCCCACGGGTGAGGGGTGGTATATGAATGGAGGCATGTCAAACCTTTATATGATAAAAAATGGAGCCAGCAGCTATGATACCCGTATCCTTCGATTCAAGAAATCCGATGTTGAATATATTTATTAATAGCCTATACACATTATGCTTATATTCTTAAAAATGCCATAAGAATATATTTTCCGAAAAGGGGATAAAGAATATTAAGAGTAATATTCTTTATCCCCTTTTTTTAGTAATGTCGTATATACATCATTTTTTACCGAATAAATCCTTATTTTCCCATTGTTTAAAGGGACATTTGATGAGGTTCGAATTGTAAAAACGAACATCTCCCGTTACCTCTTGGCCGATCCAGTTAGGTTTGACAAAAGGGTAATTTTCTGCGGGCAGTTCTATTTCTGCAACGGTCAATCCGGCATTTTCCCCCATAAATTCGTCAATTTCCCAAATATTATTATCCGTATGAGTATATATGTAACGATATTTTTCTATGATCGGTTTTAAACATAAATTATTTAAAATCTCTTCAGCGTCTTTGACCGGAATTTCATATTCATACTCCGATCGCATACATCCGATATTCCTCCCTTTTATAGTTATATAACCTTTGCTATCGACGATGCGCACACGTACTGTCCGTTCTTTATCGACCGATAAATATCCCTGTTTATAAAAAGTTTTCGAGCTTTTTTCTCGGTAGTTGGTAGCATTTACAAGAAACTTCCGTTCAATCTCTTTCCCCATTTTGATGAAATAAAATCTTTTTTGTAAATATAAAATACTTGTATGGCAAAATCTTTTAAATGTTTGAATTTTGAATTTAAACTTTGTTAAACATAGTAGTAGAACACTTTATTACAACAATCCGATTTAATATTTTATCTAAATTTGCGCCTCGGATAGTAATCGAGAGACATGAATAAAAAAATATATATAATCTCCCTTTTTTGTATCTGTTTTTTATTCCCTTACAAAGCCGTTGCACAATCTACTGTGATAACGGGAATTGTTACAGATTCGGTTACGAATGAGCCTTTACCTTATGTCTCGGTTTTCTTAAAAGGCCCTCAAGTCGGGGTGACTACAGATGATGAAGGCCGTTTCACCATTAAAACTTCAGCAGCATTTTCTAAAATTACTTTTACCTCTTTGGGCTATAAAGGAAAAGAAGTATCTGTCAAACGTGGCGGAACTCATAATTTGGAGATACGTTTGATTCCCTCAACTTATGATGTCAAGGAGATCGTGGTGAGGCCTAAGAGAGAACATTATAAAAGGAAAGGAAATCCCGCTGTCGAATTCGTTAAAAATATAATAGACCGACGCGATCAAAACTCGCCGGAAAATCATGATTATTATAATTATGAACAATACGATAAACTGACATTGGCATTGAATGATTTTTCTGAAGAGCAGAAAAAGAAATGGCTGTTTAAGAAGTTTCAGTTTATCTTCGACTATGTAGATACTTCCGAAGTCTCGGGAAAGCCTATATTAACTGTCTCGATCAAGGAAAAAATAGCCGAAAACCATTACCGTAAAGACCCGACCAGCCGGAAACAACAGGTAACGGGTATCAAAAGAGCCGGTATCGACGAGATGTTCAATCAAGAAAGTTTGCAGCAATTTTATGATGAAGTATTCAAAGAAGTCGATATTTTCGGCAATGATGTGACCATGTTGTTGACACGCTTTGTCAGTCCGTTATCAAATATCGGTACGGCTTTTTATCGGTATTATCTGATGGATACGATACAGGTAGACGGTGAGCGGTGTGTCGATTTGGCTTTCGCTCCTTTTAACTCCGAATCTACGGGATTTGTCGGTCATTTATATGTGACTTTAGACTCTACCTATTTTGTTAAAAAAGCCAAGCTTACAGTACCTAAAGCCATCAATTTGAATTATGTGGAAAATCTTGTTATTTCACAAGATTTTGAGCGATTTCCCGATGGTACCCGCATCAAAACGAAAGACGATGTTGTTGTAGAATTTCGGATATTACCGGGGACACAAGGCCTTTATGCCCGACGTTTATCTACCTATACGAAACATAATTTTTCGCCTCCGGCAGACATCTCGATTTTCAGTAAGGAAGGAAATGTGATTGTCGATGAAATGGCAGAAGTAAAACCCGATGCTTTTTGGATCGATAATCGGCATGTTGCAGTGCGGTCGAAAGAAAATGCCGTCGACAAGTTATTGACACGTTTGCGTGAAGTCCCGGTATTTTATTGGACAGAAAAGGTTATTTCCATTTTAATATCGGGTTACATCGAAACCTCGAAAGAGAGTAAGTTTGACTTCGGGCCGATGAATACGACAATCAGTGGTAATTCGGTAGAAGGTGCACGGCTCAGGGTAGGAGGGTTGACCACAGCCAATCTCAATCCCCATTGGTTTGCCAATGGATATCTTGCATACGGAACTCGGGATGAGCGGTTTAAGTATAAAGCCGAATTGCAATACTCTTTCAATAAGAAAAAATATCATCCGGGCGAATTTCCCGTACACTCCATTCGGTTGATGCACAGCTATGATATCAACCAACTGGGACAACATTATTTATACACCAACAAAGATAATGTATTCCTTGCCTTGAAGCGCATGGAAGATGTCCGGTCTACCTATCTGCGGAATACCGAGTTAGGATATTTGCGCGAGCATAAATTCGGCTTTTCGTACGGCTTGGATTTGCGTTATAAGACAGAAGAAGCTACTAAATGGGTACCGTTCCAACCTTTGGTGGGAGATCCGTTTAAACGATATTCCGAAGCCGAGGCGGAAATCAAGTTGCGCTATGCCCCGAACGAGAAATTTTACCAGACAAAAGGGCAACGTTATCCGATCACAAAAGATGCTCCCATATTTACGTTGTCCCATGTCGTGGGGTTGAAAGGCGTTTTCGACAGTAAATATAACTATAACCGTACCGATTTCAGCATAGCAAAAGCATTCTGGTTTTCCGCATTCGGACATCTGAATGTCATGCTGCAAGCCGGGAAAGTTTGGGACAAAGTCCCTTATCCCATGCTGATCATACCGAATGCAAACCTTTCCTATCTGATACAAGAAGGATCTTATTCGTTGATGAATCCCATGGAATTTATAAACGACTCATACGCGTCGTGGGATCTGACCTATTTTGCCAACGGTATATTGTTCAACCGCATTCCGTTGGTCAAGTATATGAAATTGCGTGAAGTCATCTCTTTCAAAGGCATGTTCGGGCATCTGTCCGATAAGAACAATCCGGCATTGCATCCCGATTCCGATTACCTGTGGGCTTTCCCGTCCACAACCCGTATGATGAATAAGAAAATCCCTTATATGGAGTTCGGAGCCGGTCTCGACAATATCTTTACCGTATTACGGGTTGAATATGTCTGGCGTCTGACCTATCGTAACAATCCGGGTATCGACCGTTCGGGAATACGCATTGCCATGCATTTCTCGTTTTAGCTAAATTTGAAAATAAAAGAGAAATGGGTTGATTTATCAACCCATTTCTTTTTTATTTTTATTATTTGAAATAGCCTACCGGGTGATTCAAGAACAACGTCTGATTGCCTGTGAGTTTTAGTGCTTTTTTCAGAGCCTCTTTGTCCATACTTCCACGTGGGACGGTTGCCAGTCCGGTACCGGCGCAAAATAGCGAGATGTTTTGAGATACGATTCCGGCATCCATTGCGCCCCAGTCACTACTTGTGTCAGAAACCAGAATAAGGCATACCGGTGCTTTTACCGGCCTTACGTCTCCTGTACTGATGGGCTCGAGTGTATTTTTTTGAGGATTATACAAATAATTGCCGTCTGCCATGCAAACATATACTTTTATGTCTTGTC
>CASFRL010000068.1 GCA_949297285.1 uncultured Bacteroidales bacterium | reverse complement strand
GTCGGAATATAGCAAAATAAAATATTACGATCTTGATACCAATCGATATTTCAGCCTCAGACCAGGAGCCGTCATTTATGTCGCCGGGCAGATCGAAGAAGGTGTAGACAGGCAGAACTACTCCATCTATCCTGTCAATCTTATTTTGATTGAAGACGACGATTTTCATGCGGCAATTTATTTAAACGATGCAGGATACCGAAACATCTATCAATTACTTACCCGACTAAAACGCCAATAACATAATCATCGAAAGCTATGACACTCAACCAGCTTAAACTCTCCGTCATCAGTGAACTGAACAGCCGGAATTTGAAGAATCCGCAAATTAGGAAAAATGCATTGGAGAAAGTATGTAAATACATTTCGGAGTACGGACAAATCTATTTGCACAACCAAAATGTCATTCTTCCAAAAGATAAAAACAAATTTAAAAACGAGTATGAGCGATATAAGGGGATAAAGATGAATGGTGCCGAAGATAGTGTTATCAACGAGATATACAATCAACTAAACATGGCTGCAATATGAAAAAGGCTACCTTGATTATAGGAGGAATATTTCTTCTCATGTGGATAAGAGGAAACTTTGTCAATCCCTCCCCCGAAACGCAAGTACAAACACAGGTGCGATATTATCTAAAAGAGTTTTATTTAAAAGACCCCGACAGCTATGAAAGTGTCGATTGGTCGGATATACGTAAAACAGACAACGGATATTGTGTTACTCATAAATATCGAGCAAAGAATAGTTTTGGTGCATATGTGACAGAATACAAAACATTCTATTTGAACGATGAATTTATCATAACCGCCGTGTATTAAAATACAATTACAAAAGTCTGTCGATACAAAAGAGATAAAGATCAATACATAAACCAAATAAAATCAAGTATGAAATTTCAGACAATCGAAGAAGTGAAAAATTCCGGATTTGAAGGGTTTGTTCCGATAGAACACCTCCGACAGGATAAAAGCGTGATACCCTCAGGCGCTGGGGTATATCTGGTAGTAAGGGCGACGAAGACCGCACCGCGATTTTTATCCGAAGGCACCGGTGGCTATTTTAAGGAAAAAAATCCGAATGTAAGTATAGAAGAGTTGCAAGCAAATTGGGTCGACGACACTTGTGTGCTTTATATTGGCAAAGCAACTTCGTTGCGAAAACGATTAAAGCAATATATCAAATTTGGCGAAGGTCGATCAGTCGGGCATTGGGGAGGTCGGTATATCTGGCAGTTGGAAGACGCCGAGCAGTTGCTTTTATGCTGGAAAGAAACCCCGAATGAAGATCCCAAATCGGTCGAGAGCGCATGGATATCTTCTTTCAAATCGATCTATGGCGTGCGACCGTTTGCGAACTTACAGGGATAAAACCTCGAAAAGATGTTATGGAATGATTCCGTTTTTTTTATCGAAAGCAAGTGATTCTTGTGCAGCCGGGATTTTCCCGGCTGCACAATTTTTTTGAAATAGGATACCCGCCCGAATGCTCGGCCCGGGATTCTCCGAACGGTGCCTGGCCGTTTTCAACGGAGACCGATGGCGTACTTGCCGGTGAGCATTGTGAGATAATTTCGATATTTGTCGAAGTAGTAAATGGATAATGGGAGAGGGAGACAATGGGATTGACGAGATAAAATATTGTATGCGATATGTTAGAAAGCAGTGTTTACAAACATGTGGATAAATTTGGAGG
>CASFRL010000067.1 GCA_949297285.1 uncultured Bacteroidales bacterium | reverse complement strand
TGAAATTATAGTTTCGATGAAGATATTGAGGGATAAAGATAGCGTCGGATATTATATTTATACCTATTATTTCGGGAACCGGATAGAAGAGGGGAAGGTGAAATTGTTGTCGCAGGAGGGGCGGAATGCGGTGTTGTTGGTGGAATATAATGATCAGAGGGAGTTCCATTCGTGGAGTTCGAAATTTAATGCGACGATGCTGACGGACACTACGTTTTTCCTGACCCGACAGAATCATGAGGATTATAACCTCGAAGATAGTATTGTAATGACAAGAGAATATCCGAGAAAAAATACTGCAGAAATTTGGAAGAGTATGGAAGAAAATCAAACGAAGAATGAGCAGTAGGTATAAATATTTGAAAGATTGAGATACATTATCTGAAATAAATATGAAACGACTGTTTTATGGTGTTCTGTTATTGCACCTGATCTTATGGTTTTCGTGTACGGGAAGTTCCCGTTCCGGAGAGGGGAAAGAGGTGGAATCTCCGGCTGAGTTATTATACGATTCGAGCCTGACGACTTTCGATTTTGAAGGGAATTGGCATTGGTTTGCAGGTAACGATGAATCTTCGGTTTCAATGAAGATATTGCCACACAAAGATAGTGTAGGCAATTATTTGTATATCTATTATTTCGGGAACCGGATACGACAGGGAAAGGTAAAATTGTTGTCGCAGGAGGGGCGGAATGCCGTATTGTTGGTGGAATATAATGATCAGAGGGAGTTCCATTCGTGGAGTTCGAAATTTAATGCGACGATGTTGACGGACACCTCGTTCTTCTTGACCCGACAGAATCATGAGGATTATCACCTCGAAGATAGTATCGTGATGACAAAATATGTACCGTATCAAGATACGATAGAATTCCGAAAGCTAATGGAAGAATTTGAATGAAGAATGAGCAGTAGGTATAAATATTTGAAAGATTGAGATACGTTATCTGAAATAAATATGAAACGACTGTTTTCGTCTTTCAAGAATCTGCGAATAGCAGAATAAAATCATTTACTTTGCACTTGTTTTATATTTAAAGACGTATGACAGAACCCCGGATTGAAGTCGGTATTTTGCACCGCAAAGAGATTGCCTTCAGATTGAACGGAGAATTTTCCGTGGTTCCTTCCGGAATAATAGCCGAAGGGGAACAGCAGGTTGTATGTTTGTGCGGGAACCGAATTTTATGGAATGGCGATGAATATGATTTGCTGACCTTTGTCCCGAAGCATGAGGAGTGTTCGTTCGATTTGAACGGTGTGACTATCGGTGTGGACTTCCATTGGGAGCGGGAAGAAACCCAACGCTTCGCAGGGGTGTTGAAACTGATTGCCGGAAACGATGAGATTGTGGCAATCAATTGCATTGACTTGGAAAAGTATCTGACAAGTGTCATTTCGTCTGAGATGAGCGCATCGGCTTCGCCCGAACTGCTGAAGGCTCATGCCGTAATTTCACGAAGTTGGCTATTGGCCCAACTTCCCCGTTTTAATGGGAATTCGGGAAGTAAGAATGTTGATAACGGGTGGGAAACAACGTCGGAGATCGTTCGTTGGTATGACCGGGAAGACCATGCGCTGTTTGATGTCTGCGCCGACGATCATTGCCAACGCTATCAGGGCATAACCCGCGTAACTTCTCCCCGAGTGGCAGAAGCGATACGATCTACCCGTGGAGAGGTCTTGAAAAGCGAAGGTAAAATTTGCGATGCCCGCTTTTCGAAATGTTGCGGAGGTGTGAGCGAGTTGTTTGAAAATTGTTGGGAGAAAGAACATCATCCCTATCTTATCCCTGTGAGAGACAATGCTTCGGAGGATAAAATACCCGATTTGACCGATGAGACGAATGTGTCGGAGTTTATAACCTCTTCGCCCGAAGCATTTTGTAATACCCATGACCCGAAAATTTTGGGACAGGTGCTGAACGGTTACGATCAGGAAACCGCAGATTTTTACCGCTGGACGGTATCGTATACCCAACAGCAATTGGCTACGCTCGTCAGGGAGCGGTCGGGTATCGATTTCGGAGAAATATTGTCGCTTGCATCGTTGGAAAGGGGGGCTTCGGGGCGTATTGTCCGGTTGAAAATTACCGGCACGAAAACGTCTCGTATCGTAGGAAAGGAGTTGTTTATCAGGCGTATTTTATCTCCTTCCCATTTATACAGTTCGGCTTTTACGGTGCATCCGGAGAATATACAAAACGGTATCCCGCAATCATTTACCCTGAAAGGCGCCGGTTGGGGGCATGGTGTAGGGCTTTGCCAGATCGGTGCGGCGGTCATGGGGGCAAAGGGATACTCTTATCGGGAAATATTGTTGCATTATTATCGCAATGCCGAAATCGAAAAAATATATTGATACGCGATAATTTCAATAATTTTTTAGAGACAATATCCGCTTGGTTCCCGAAAAATTTGATACATTGCACCCATTTCGTGAAAACAGAGGAAAATGATACTGATAGCTGATAGCGGTTCGACGAAAACCGATTGGTGTCTGGCTGATGAGACCCGGTCGATCGCATTTAAGACAACGGGAATAAATCCCTATTTCCAGACCGATGACGAAATACGGAGAATCTTGTCGAGAGAAGTGCTCGAACGGCTTCCGATAACCGAGATTACCGAAGTCTGTTTTTATGGCGCCGGATGTGCCACTCCGTCTCAATGCCGCATGATTGCCGGATTATTGCAATATGTAATCGGTTGTGAGCAGGTCGAGGTGAATAGCGATTTGTTGGGTGCGGCACGGGCGCTGTGCGGGAATGAACCGGGAATAGCCTGTATATTGGGAACCGGTTCGAATTCTTGTTATTACGACGGGAAAGGCATTGCCCGACAAGTTCCGCCGCTGGGCTTTATTCTGGGAGATGAGGGGAGCGGTGCCGATTTGGGCCGTCGTTTGGTGGCAGACTGCCTGAAAGGAGAACTCTCCGAACCGTTGCAAGAACGCTTTTTCTCGCGGTTCCAGCTTTCGCGCGAACAGATTATGCAGGCGGTTTATAAAGAGCCGTTCCCGAACCGGTTTTTGGCTTCTCTTTCACCTTTTATTGCGGAAAATCTGGATGAACCCGAAATGCGGACCTTGGCAATCGACGCTTTTACTTCTTTTTTCCGTAGGAATGTTCTGCATTATCCGCAAGGGGAAAAAGTACACATGGTCGGGTCGGTCGCATATTATTACCGCCCTGTATTGCAAGAAGTCGCGCGGTCGCTTTCTTTGACGACCGGAAAAATCCTTTCGGCCCCGCTTACGGAGCTTGTAAAATATCATTTAAATGCCGCAAACTGAGATATGGTAGAATTTGAAAAGATAACCGAGAAGCCTTCTCTTTATGATCACTTGGAAGACAAGTCGGTGCACGAGTTGCTCACAGAGATCAATGAAGAGGATAAAAAAGTGGCCGTTGCCGTAGAGAAGGTAATCCCTCAAATCGAAAAACTGGTAGAATCGATTGTCCCGAAAATGAAACGGGGCGGTCGCATTTTTTATTTGGGAGCAGGCACAAGCGGGCGGCTCGGCGTATTGGACGCTTCGGAGATTCCCCCGACTTACGGTATGCCCGATACCTATGTGATCGGGCTTATCGCCGGAGGCGATACGGCATTGCGCAATCCGGTCGAAGCGGCTGAGGACAGCGCCGAGAAGGGATGGAAAGAGCTTTGCGACCGCAATGTAAACCCGCTGGATACGGTAATCGGCATAGCGGCTTCGGGCACGACCCCTTATGTCATCGGCGCCTTGCACCGTTGCCGGGAGTCGGGTATCCTTACGGCTTCTATTTCCTGCAATCCGGGAGCTCCGGTTTCGCAAGAGGCCGATATCCCGATCGAGGTGATCGTAGGGCCGGAGTTCGTGACCGGAAGTACACGCATGAAATCGGGGACGGCACAAAAAATGGTATTGAATATGATCTCTACCGCCACCATGATAAAAATGGGGCGGGTAAAGGGCAACAGAATGGTCAATATGCAGCTGACCAACCAAAAACTGGTCGATCGGGGAACTCGGATGATCGTAGAGGAAACCGGTCTGGACTATGAGGCGGCAAAAAATCTTTTGCTGCTGCACGGATCGGTAAAAAAAGCTGTCGATGAATATATGGAACATCAATAATTGAAATTATGGAACAACCGGTAATACATTGTTTTCTCCCTTTCGAATCGGCCGAACAGATATCTCGGACTATCGTATCGCTTCGGAAAAGCCGCTACCCTTTGTCGATAACGCTCTTGTTGTCCCGAGACCGGGAAGACCCGGCGATCGAAGGGTGTAAAACGCTGTTTGTCGATGATTTATATGCTGCCGCGACAATACGGCAGATTGCCGGGACTATACCCGAAGAGGGATACTCGATACTGTGTGCGGGGTATGCCCCGATACGATTCGGGACACATGCCATAGACCGTTTTGTCCGTGTTGCCGAAGATACCGGAGCTTCCCTTTGTTATTCAGATCATTATAAAAACATAGACGAGAGGGAGGAGAGACATCCCGTAATCGACTGTCAGGCAGGCAGTGTAAGGGATGATTTCGATTTCGGGCCTGTCCTTTTTTATCGGAATCGTTCTATCCGGGAGGCCGTTGCCGAAAAGGGTGGAATGTATCGTTATGCTGGGTGGTATGAGCTGCGCTTGCAAGTTTCCCGGGCAAGTTTGCCCGTACATATCCCGGAGTTTTTATACGCTCAGGATGAATATGATTTCCGGAAATCCGGAGAAAAGCAGTTCGACTACGTCGATCCGCGCAACCGTGCCGTGCAGATGGAAATGGAACAGGTTTGTACCGATTACCTGAAAACGATCGGAGCATGGCTCCCTCCGCGGACACAGGTATGGGAGACGACGGCAGAGAAATTCGGTGCGGAGGCCTCGGTCATTATTTCGGTATATAATCGGGTGAGGACAATCGGAGATGCCGTGCGTTCGGCATTGGGGCAGGAGACGGATTTCCCTTTCAATGTGATTGTCATTGACAACCATTCGACGGACGGGACGACAGAACTGCTGAAAGAGATGAGTCCGGACAGCCGGCTGATACATCTTGTCCCCGAAGAGACCGGTCTCGGAATAGGCGGTTGCTGGAATGTCGGCGTATTTGCCCCCGAATGCGGAAAATATGCCGTACAACTCGATAGCGACGATATTTATAAAGATAAGCATACGCTGCAAAAAATAGTAGATATGTTCCGCCGTGAACAGTGCGCCATGGTGATAGGCAGTTATGTGATGACCGATTTCGATATGCAGGTCATTCCGCCGGGGATTATCGATCACCGGGAATGGACCGACACCAACGGCCATAATAATGCGCTGCGCATCAATGGGTTGGGCGCTCCTCGGGCTTTCTGTACCGAACTGTTGCGGAAATATACCGTGCCGAATACCAGTTATGGCGAGGATTATGCGCTCGGGCTGCTCTTCTCGCGGAACTATAAGATAGGCCGCATTTACGAACCGGTGTATCTTTGCCGCCGTTGGGAAGGCAATTCGGATGCAGCCCTTGCCGTGGAGAAGATCAATGCGAACAATCTGTATAAAGACAAATTGCGGAGTTTCGAAATAGAGGCGCGGATAAAAATGAATAAAGGATGAATGGTTTTGATTTAGATTCGGACTGTGCCGACCGGCTTATCCGGGACCAGCGTTTGTCATGGAAACTGCTCGACGCAAATTGCCGGGCATTGGAACAGATAGAATCGAGAAGCGTATCGGTGGCAGGTATTCCCGTACTGTTGCAGTTTAACCCGGAGAGAATACGCTCGGCATCTGCGGCCATAGACCCCAAGTCGATACGAGAACGGAAATGTTTTCTGTGTGAAGAAAACCGGCCTCACGAGCAGGTCGGCATCCCGATTGCCGGAAAGTATGTCATGCTGGCCAATCCGTACCCTATCTTCCCGAAACATTTGACCGTCCCTTCGATTTTACATACCCCGCAGACGATTTGCGGGCGTTTGGGCGACATGCTCTCGTTGGCACGGGCGATCGACCGTTATGTCGTTTTTTACAATGGTCCCCGTTGCGGGGCGTCGGCTCCAGACCACATGCACTTTCAGGCAGGTAACAAAGGCTTTGTCCCGTTGGAGTATCTTTGGGACGAGATTTACCGGAAGCAGGGCGATACCGTCTTGCAAAACGGAGATGTCGTGTTGGCCAGACTCACCCGGTGGCCGCAGAGCGTGCTGTTTATCGAGTCACGGGAAGCGGAAAAGGTGGTCGGGGCATTTGAGGAACTTCTGCGGTTGCTCCCTTTGCAGAAAGAGGATAGCGAGCCGATGATGAATATATTGTGCTCTTATGAAAATCCCGTATGGCGGTTGTGGGTGTTGCCCCGCAGGGCACATCGCCCGTCCCGGTATTATGAAGAAGGAGCCGGACAACGGCTTGTCAGCCCCGGCGCGATCGATCTGGGCGGAGTTATCCCGTTGGCCCGCAAATCGGATTTCGAACGGCTGACGGAAGAGGAGATCGTCGATATTTTTGAGCAGGTATCCCTCACGCCCGAGGAGACAGACCGGGTATGTAAAGAATGGAGCCGAAAGTAAAATTCCCGAAAATATGCTATTGGAAAAAAAGAGAAATAAACGATCACCGTGGTGCTGGGTCCCGACACTCTATTTTGCCGAGGGCATTCCCTATGTCGCCGTGATGACCGTTGCCGTAATTCTGTATAAGCGCATGGGCATATCCAATGCCGATATCGCCTTATATACCAGTTGGCTCTATCTGCCATGGGTGCTGAAACCGTTGTGGAGCCCCTTTGTCGATATACTTCGGACACGGCGCTGGTGGATCATCGCCATGCAACTGCTGGTCGGAGCAGGACTTGCCGGCGTGGCGTTTACGATCCCCACTACATTCTTCTGGCAGGCTACACTCGCATTTTTCTGGCTGTTGGCATTCAGTTCGGCAACCCATGATATTGCCGCCGACGGCTTTTACATGATCGCCCTCACACCTCATGAACAGTCGCTATATGTCGGTATTCGCAGCACTTTCTACCGCATCGCCATGATTACGGGGCAAGGTTTGCTGATCATCCTTGCGGGATGGCTCGAAATGGTTTCGGGATATGATCCCGTTGAGTTTAAGGTGACTAACGCCGCTGCACTTGTCGACAAACAGCAACCCTCGTGTGGCACGGATTTTGAAATCTCTTCTTCGACCCTTTACATCGCGCCCGGAACCATATCGGCAGACAGTGTGGCGCAGGTCATAGCGAGTATCGATGCGTATAACCGGCAGCAGGGATTTGTGCCGGACGAGAAAGGCACGACGCCGCAACATCCGGAGAAAAACCGGAAAGGCGATTCTTGGTGGGAGATTCATGTCTCGAAACCTTTGGGAGATTTTATACAGACACATTTCGGCGATGAGAAAAGTCGGGCGACAAAGAGTGCCGTTGTGTCGGGGAATGTCGGGGTTATCTCTGTGAGGCCGGTAAAAACGCCCGATCCCGGGAAAGAAATTGTCCTGAATACGCATTTCAGGCGTGGAGACAACAGCTTCCGGCTCGTAGCCGGAGAACGGTTGGTCTTTACGTCCGAGAACGGAGACAAACCGGCCTATATCGCCGTGTGTGCCGATGCAAAACTTACCGGGAAAAGCGAGGCCTCGTTTCGGGGACTGGCCGGAAACATCCCGTTTGCATGGTCGGTCACATTCTTTGTCTTGGCGGGGATTTTCCTGTTCCTGTCGGGCTATCACAAATGGGTGCTTCCTCGTCCTGTCGGCGATAAATGCGGAAACCTGCATACGGTAAAAGAGATACTGAGCGAGTTCGGGAAAACCTTTATTACCTTTTTTCGGAAAAAAGAGATCGGTACGGCTATTCTCTTTATGCTGACCTACCGGCTGGCAGAGTCGCAATTATTGAAACTTGCCTCGCCGTTTATGCTCGATGCCCGGGATGCCGGGGGATTGGGACTCACGACCGGGGAGGTCGGTTTCGTTTATGGGACGGTGGGTGTCGTCGCCTTGACCGTCGGGGGAATATTGGGAGGCATTGTCGCTTCGCAAAAAGGGTTGCGCTTTTGGCTGTGGCCGATGGCGCTGGCTATTTCGTTGCCGAATCTGGTTTACGTCTATTTATCATATGTGCAACCCGACACGTTGTTATGGGTAAATATCGCCGTTGCAATCGAGCAACTGGGCTACGGCTTCGGCTTTACGGCCTATATGCTCTATATGATCTATATCTCGGAAGGCGAGCATAAAACCGCCCATTATGCCATGTGTACGGCATTCATGGCTCTCGGAATGATGATTCCCGGAATGGCGGCCGGATGGATTGAAGAACTTCTCGGTTACCGGCATTTCTTTATCTGGGTGATGATCTGTACATTGCCGGCCTTTGCCGTGCTACCGTTTTTGAAAATAGACCGATCGTTCGGAATAAACAAGAAAACAAAAGCAAAATGAATCTGAATGGAAGATAAAGTGTGGCAAAAAATATCTTTATTCTGAAAAATAGTGTAATTTCGCCAATAATTAAATTTGCATGAAAGTGACGACAGAAGAATTATACTCGATATTTAAAGAATACCGCACCATTACGACCGATAGTCGTAAGTGTGTGCGGAATTCTATTTTCTTCGCATTGAAAGGAGACAATTTCGATGGAAATAAATTCGCTTCTCAAGCTCTTGCCGAAGGGTGTGCTTATGCCGTTGTGGATGAGCCCGAGTTTGTTACCGATGAACGGACGATTTTGGTGGATGATGTCTTGCAGACTTTGCAAAGTCTGGCCAGAATCCATCGCCGGGTATTGAACATTCCGGTAATTGCCATTACGGGGACGAACGGAAAAACAACAACCAAAGAGCTGACTACGGCCTGCCTTTCTCAGAAATATAGTGTCTTGGCAACCGAAGGAAATTTGAACAATCATATCGGAGTGCCATTGACTTTGTTGAAGTTGACAAAAGCCCATGAAATAGCGGTGATCGAAATGGGTGCAAACCATCCCGGAGAGATTAAGACGTTGGTAAACATCGCCGAACCGAACTTCGGAATTATTACCAATGTCGGGAAAGCACACCTTCAGGGATTCGGTTCTTTCGAAGGCGTGATCAACACCAAATGTGAGTTGTATGATTATATCCGGCAGCGTGGCGGACACATATTTCTGCATCATGAAAATATCTTTCTGCAGCCGAAAAGCATCGGCATTGAGAAAAGCGAATACGGCGAAACTCCGGGGCTGTTTATCTCCGGAAAACTGAAAAGCTGTTCGCCATATCTGTCGTTCGATTTTTCCCGACAAAACGGAGGTGCAGTCTCTGTCGATACCCATCTTATCGGAAGTTACAATCTGCCGAATGCTCTGGCAGCCTCGGCCGTAGCCGCTTATTTCGGCGTCCCGGATAACGCTATCAAAAAGGCATTGGAGACATACCAACCGCAAAACCGGCGTTCGCAACTGCTGAAAACGGCCAATAACACCCTGATTCTGGATGCTTATAACGCCAACCCTACCAGCATGAATGCCGCATTGGATAATTTTATCGATATGGATGCACCCCATAAAGCCGTTATTTTGGGCGATATGGGAGAACTTGGAGCCGATAGCGAAATAGAACATCGTAAGATTGTTGCAAGATTAAAAGGCGCAGGCTTTGAAAAAATTATTCTTGCCGGAGCCGAATTTACAAAGGCTGCCGAAGGGTTGGAGTGTTATCCAGCGACAGAAGATCTGGTGGATTCGTTGCGGAATAATCCGTTAAAAGGATTTACCGTTTTGGTAAAAGGTTCCCGATTCATGCAATTGGAAAAATGTATCGACCTGTTATGACGATTTCGAAACCGGATGCCCTTGTATTTGATATGGACGGTACCCTCTGGGATGCCGTAGATACTTATACTTTTTGTTGGAATAAGGCTTTTGAAGAGGTCGGCTATTCTACGGTATTGGAACGTGAAGAACTGCTGAGGCTGATGGGAATCCCCATCGATGAGATTATGCAGAAAATTACTCCGGGAATGTCGATCGAGGAACGAAAAAAATTCGTATCCCGTGTCCACGAAGTAGAATCTCGAGAATTGCCTGTTCGGGGAGGACGATTGTTTGACGGCGTGAAGAGCGGAATCGAAAAACTGTCCCGGAGATATAAACTTTTTTTGTTGAGTAATTGTGAAAAAGGTCAATTGCAGGTTTTTGCCGAATATGCCGGGATCGCAAAATGGCTGTCAGGAACAATCTCGTTCGGAGATACATCTTTGCAAAAAGGAGAAAATATGCGCTTGCTTCAGCAAAGATTTCAATTGAAAAATCCCGTATATATCGGAGATACCGAAGGAGACGCTATACAAACCCGATTGGCCGGTTGGCCTTTCGTCTTTGTCCGGTACGGTTTCGGATCGACCGACAATTTTGATTTGGCTTTCGGATCATTTGCCGAATTGACCGATTATTTTATGAATTTATCGTGAAAATATATGTACACAAAAAATTTTGAAACAGAGATCGAATTGCGGAAAGGCAAAATACAATCTATGATGCAAAAGTGCGGAGCCGATGCCTTTCTTGTGAGTGATAACGTAAATTTGTTCTATACCTCGGGAAGAATATTTGCCGGCTATACATATATCCCGGCAGCAGGAGAGATGATCTATTTTGTCCGTCGTCCGGTCGGACTGTCGGGCGATAATCTTGTGTATATTCGCAAACCCGAGCAAATCCCCGATGAATTGGCGCGCTTGGGAATTGCCATGCCGAAAGTTTTACTGCTCGAAAACGATTCGCTCACTTATAGTGAGGCAATACGCTTGAGAAATATCTTCCCTGAAGCGAAAGTCGAAAACGGCACACCGCTGATTCGGAACGCACGTACGATTAAAACTCCTTATGAAATAGCGATGATCCGGGAATCGGCCGCACGCCATACCTCTATGTACCGGAAAGCCCCTTCGGTTTATACCCCGGGTATGTCGGATATCGAATATTCGATCGAATTGGAACGGTTGGCCCGCTTGCACGGATCGCTCGGAATCGTGCGCATTTTTGGAAAAAGTATGGAAATATACATGGGGAGTGTATTGGCCGGAGAGAATGCCGATGAACCCTCACCCTACGACTTTGCACTCGGCGGAGCCGGTCTCGACCCCTCGCTGCCGATTAGCGGTAACGGTTCTATCATGCGTCCGGGAAACACGATTATGGTAGATATCGGAGGAAATTTTACCGGATACATGAGCGATATGTCCCGGGTATTCTCATTGGGAGAAGTATCTGAAAAAGCCAAGGAAGCACACCGCGTTTCGTTGGCGATACAATCAGAAATCGAGCGCGCTGCCAAACCCGGAGTCCCGGCGTCGGATATCTATAACATCGCTTTTGACATCGCCCAAAAGGCCGGATTTGAATCTAATTTTATGGGACATCGCCAAAAGGCCGGATTTATAGGCCATGGAGTAGGTCTCGAATTGAATGAAGCCCCGGTATTTGCTCCCCGTTCGAAAGATATTCTGGCCGAAGGAATGGTCTTTGCCTTAGAACCGAAATTCGTTATCCCGCAAGTCGGAGCTGTCGGCGTCGAAAACACATTTGTCGTTACGGCCGACGGCATAGAGAAACTGACCCTGTGCGAAGAAGAAATAATTCCGTTAGATTAAATAAATTATGCTGGAGGATAATTGAAAAATAAAAAACATAAAATTCAATCTTATGAAAAGGAACGTATGGGCTCTTTTATTGTTTTTCTCCGTGAGCTGGGGTATAGGTTATGCGCGAAGTGAGAAAACCGGTTATCCGGAAGAAAGTAAAATTACAACAGCGTTGCAGAAGTATGTCGATCAAAAAGAGTTGGCCGGTATTATAACGGTAGTTGCTCAAAAAGATAAAATCGTCAGTTTGAATTGTGTCGGTTGCCAGAATGCCGAAACTCATAAAAAGATGAATCCGAATACCTTATTTTGGATTGCCTCCCAGACAAAGACATTTACCGGTACGGCAATCATGATGCTTGTCGAGAAAGGGTTGGTAGATCTGGATGAGCCGATTACGACATATCTGCCGGAATTGAAAACTCTATATGTCACAGAATCGCAGGACGAGAATAAAAAAACAGAACGGAAACTCACTTCTGCTATTACTTTGCGTCATTTGCTCACCCACACCAGTGGAATGCAATTTTTAGGAGGTATTCAACAACAGACCGGACATATCGATATGATATCATTGCCCGTCAGTCTGTATTCGACCGTTTTGACCCCACTTCAATTCAACCCCGGAGAGAAATATCTGTATTCGAATCAAGGGATAAATGTTGCCGCCGCCATATTGGAACGGGTAACGGGTGTCACATACGAACAGTTCTTGCAAGAACATATCTTAGACCCGCTGGGTATGAAAAGCACGACTTTTTATCCTACCGAAGAACAACTGAAAAACTTCGCTCCTCCGCATAAAAAAGATGCGAATGGCCAACTGGTCACTTCACATATCAGTTTCTTGCAGTACCCGTTGTCAGATACAAAGAAGAGATTTCCCGAAGCCGGTGGCGGATTGTTCTCCACACCATTGGATTTGGTAAAATTCTACCAGATGATTTTAAACGGAGGAGTGTATAACGGTAAACGAATATTATCGGAAAAGTCTATTCGGGAAATGGGTAGCAGACAAACTCCTCAGCGAGAAGGAATGAGTTCATACGGATTCGGTTGGGTGGTTGCCCCCGAGTATATGGGGCATTCGGGAGCATGCGGAACCGAATCGAGAGTGTATACAAAAGGTGGATACATTTTGATGTATATTGCTCAAGAAGATGGACTGAAGGCAAATAAGGATGCACAGTCTGATTTCTGGAAATTGGGCGAAGAACTATATATAAAGTAATTCAAAAAGATATTGTTCAGATTCTTTGAATTTTATTGTAAATAGGAATTAAAAACAAATCATATGAAAAATACACCGATCGATTCTAATATCGTAAATGAAACTATCAAAGAAATGAATATTCCCGATTTTGGGAGAGCAACGATTCGTGAGGTAGTAGCTATCGCATCACGACTTGAAGAGAAAACAGGACAAGAGTTTATTCATATGGAAATGGGGGTTCCGGGGCTACCGCCTGCTGCTG
>CASFRL010000066.1 GCA_949297285.1 uncultured Bacteroidales bacterium | reverse complement strand
GCACATTTCCGGAATTGCAGCAAACTGTCATTTTTTTGCCATAATGTATCTTTGAAAACCTTGGAGATCATCTTCCCATCAGATATTTTCAATTCAAAATCAGGGAATGATGAAAAAAAAGTCAATTCTACACTTCCGATTTCGACCTTGGCATTCAATGCTTTATTTGCCACTTGATTGACAACCGGAGTAAGTTTTTCAGGTGTAAATATAAAATTTACGGCGACTGCAATAGCAGATAATACAATAATAACTAATGAGAGCATAGAGATAAAGGTTATCTTCAATGCTCTCTTCAAATTCCTATTCATAACCTTATCTTTATACTTTCTACAAATATATAATTTTTTATTGTCGGTTATACGCTTTATCCAACAGATAATCTATTGAACATTTTCCCGGGCCGGTCAAAAAAAGTACTACGTAAATTCCCAAATACATCAGCGGAAGTTCTGACGTTGCCAAAGAGAATGTAGGGAATGTCAAAAAAGCGGCTACAATCATCGAAAAAATCAATGGCACTAAAGCCAATCGAGTAAGAAATCCGACGATTACTAAAATCGACCCACCCACTTCTACCAAAATAATCAACGGCAAGGTCATATTTCCCAATCCTATGGGATTCGGAAATGTGGTAGACAATGTATCAAAATTTTCGATTTTGGCAATACCATGAGTTAACATCATAATTCCGACAAATAATCGCAAAAAAAGTCGTGCGACATTGGCACAACACTCTGACAATAAGAAAGTCAGAGCCATTTGTATAAATTTATTGGAGGATTTTGCGCCCGAAAAGGATACTTCTCTCATATTCTTAAATTATTTTATACAAAAAAAATTCAAACCTATAATTTAAGAACATTTATTCAAGCAAAAAGTTTTAGGAAAGGCAATTATGACTTTTCTCCCTTATTATTGTCTTTTCGAGGAGTTCTACGATAAAATTTTCGTCTTCCACGATTCTTCTCCCCAGATGGCAAGTTATTTTTTTTATGACTTTCCCTCTTCTTGTAGTGTTTGGTTCGGGAGAGCTGTTCGATATCATAAACCGGCGCTTCTCCTAAATACTCGGGAACCGGATTCTTAATTACCTCTTTACCTATAAATTTTTCTATTCTAAAAAACATACTTCGCTCGGCATCCGAAACAAAAGTAATCGCCTCTCCTTCGGCACTTGCCCGTGCTGTTCGCCCGATACGGTGTATATAGTCTTCTGGATCATGCGGCACATCAAAATTGATAACCAATCCGATGTCTGTAATATCAATACCTCTTGCCACAATATCAGTTGCGACCAGTACATCGATTTTTCCGTTTTTAAAATCGAGCATCACTTCTTCGCGCTGCGATTGCTCAAGGTCTGAATGCATTGCCCGCACATTATATTTCATCCGCCGGAGTTTTGTCGTAAGTTCTTTTACTTTTTGCTTCGAAGAAGAAAAAATAATTGTCTTACCTTCGACTTTTTTAGAAAAGACAGCTTCGATAATACCCATTTTCTGGGCTTCATAGCAGACATAGGCCGATTGCCTTATCGCCTCATTGGGCTTCGACACGGCGATATTGACTTCGACAGGATCATACAATATATTTTTGGCGAGTTGCCTTATCTTTTGAGGCATTGTCGCCGAAAACAAAATCGTCTGACGTTTTTTGGGAAGATGCTTGCATATCTGCATAATATCGTCATAAAATCCCATATCCAACATTCTGTCGGCCTCATCGAGAATAAGATATTCGACAAAAGGAAGTTTCACGTCACTATTTATCAGGTGCGAGATCAACCGACCGGGAGTGGCAATTACAATATCGGCCCCCATGAGCAACCCTCGTTTTTGTTGATCCCACTGAGCACCGTCTCCACCACCGGATACAACAAATGTAGAGATCGGCAAAAAATATGAGAATCCTTCAAACTGCATATCGATTTGCTGTGCCAATTCTCTTGTCGGAGCAATAATCACAGCCCGCACGGCATCATCGCTTTTTTTGTTTTCAGTAAGCAGATTCAACAAAGGGAGTATATATGCCGCGGTTTTTCCTGTTCCGGTCTGAGCACAAGCAATCAGATCTTTTTTTTCTAAAATTACAGGAATAGCAAGCTCTTGAACCGGAGTCATTTCTTTAAAATTCATCGCATCCAAACCTTCCAGCACTTCCGGTTTCAAATTTAACTCATCAAATCTCATATAATTTTATAATTCTTTTCTAAAAATGTCATTTATGATATTTCTACCTATTTACCCGATACGGTCACTGATAAACAGACCGTGCAAAGATACGCATAAAAAACGAAAGATCGTCAATAAGCTCTATCTAAGGGTAATATTACACACCTCTGTCTCAAAAAAAAAGTTTCAACAAGCAATAACGAACAACAATCTATATGTAACCGTTGGGTGCAAAATCGTCTATTTTCTTGACAGATCGAAAAATTTTCTTTTCATTTGTGCCTTCAAAAAAGTGTTGGTTTTACATTACATGAAATATACTCATTTACTTTTCGATCTGGACGGAACTCTTACCGACTCAATGCCCGGAATTACCCGATCGGTACAATATGCACTAAAACATTTCGGGATTGAAGTCGAAGATTTAGCCCAACTTCGTCCATTTATAGGTCCGCCTCTTAAAGACTCTTTCAGAGAGATTTACCGATTTACTCAAGAACAAGCTACTCTCGCTACCGCGAAATATCATGAATATTTCTCGACAAAAGGGATATTCGAAAATGCTGTATATCCCAGAATAAAAGATTTTTTACAGCAACAAAAAAATGAAAACAGAAGCGTATTGTTAGCTACATCAAAACCCGAAATATTGGCAAAACAGATACTCGACCATTTTGAACTGACTCCTTATTTCGATTTTATAGGGGGAGCAACTTTCGATGACAGCCGATCTTACAAAAAAGATGTTATCCATTATGTATTGGAAACCTGTCATCTTAATAACAGATTGGATGAGTGCATTATGATCGGTGATCGTAAGCACGATATAGAAGGCGCCAAAGCCAATTGCATTGCTTCGGTAGGGGTTCTCTATGGTTATGGCAGTCACGAAGAATTATCTCAAGCCGGAGCCGACTACCTCGTCAACGACTTAACCGAACTACAAACAATACTCGGTTGAGATACCGTTACCAAAATGGGGAATGACGCTGCTGATCTTATTTTGCGGCATTGTAAAGAGTAATATTTATTTCGTTTTTTTTGTGCCTTTATAAATCAATACGCCCAATACCAAAACGCCCAAAGCAATAAATCCCCAAGAAAGTTCCCGACTATATTCGGCAACTTTGCTCATCAATTGATCTTGTGGGACAACCGATTCAAGGTAGTATCCTATCGCAGCCAATATAATATTCCAAAGTCCCGCTCCCAACGTGGTATAAAGTAAAAAGGTAGACATTCTCATTCGGGCAAGCCCGGCAGGAATAGAGATCAACTGTCGAACAGCCGGCACCAAACGTCCTACGAATGTCGATATACGGCCGTTATCATCAAAAAACTTTTCGGCTTTCAAGACAGATGCCTCATCGATGAGACACATGTGACCGATACGGCTCGATGCGAATTTATAGACCAACGGACGTCCTATCCACATGGCCAAATAGTAATTTACCAGAGCTCCGATATTTGCTCCTAAGGTAGCAAATAAAACGACCAAATAAATATTGAGTTCACCGGCAGCAGCTTTATAGGCAGCCGGAGGTACCACAATTTCGGAAGGAAAAGGGATAAACGAACTTTCTATCGCCATCAACAGTGTAATAGTCCAATAGTTCAAATGATCTAAACACCATTGTATAAAGGTCAAAGACTCCATAAATTCTATTTTATTAAATGTTGTGCAAAGATAAGCACGCATTTAACAATCGGCATTTCATTTATAATGCAATTATGTTACATTTATGTTACAAGAATATTAATTTTTATGATTCTCAGCATACAGTCCGTCAATAATCCCATCAGAAAGGCCTATTACCGGAACATATATATATTCGGCATGAAGAATTTCTGCTATGGTCAGAAATATTTCAGATGCGGGGATTATGACATCGGCCCGGTCCGGCTTTAAATTAAATTTTTGCATACGTTCTTCTAATGAAAGCGGTTTGAGTGTTTCATAGAGTGATCTTAACACGGCAACAGATATACGTTGACGTTTTTTATCTGTCTTCTCCGCCAAACGATATAATTTATTGATATTCCCTCCCGACCCTATGATATTAGTTCCGGGATAAGCCTTCGACAACGTTTCTATATCTACTTTAAGCAGTTTCCACTCTTTTGTGTCTACGGCATTGTTCAACATACGTACCGTCCCGATATTATAAGATTTAGAATATACCAATTCGCCGCCTACCAATAAATTGACTTCTGTACTTCCTCCTCCAACATCGACATACATGTAATTTCCTTTTCTGTCTTCCATACATTCTATATGGTTATTATAAACCATACGGGCTTCTTCTTGTCCTGTAATAATTTCTATCTTAATTCCTGTTTTCTTTTCTATTACTTCAATGATCTCTTTCCCATTGGCGGCATCTCGCATGGCAGAGGTTGCGCAGGCTCGATAATCTGTAACATCATATATTTTCATCAAATAGCGATATGATTTCATCAAACGGATCATATTCTTTTCCTTCTTTTTCGAAATACGTCCTTTAGAAAAGACATCGAATCCTAATCGAAGCGGAACCCGAAGCAATAAAACTTTAGAGAACTTTTTCTCTGAATTCTCATCAATATGTTTAATCAGCAATCGCACTGCATTAGAACCAATGTCAATAGCTGCATAATTTACATCATCTGATCTATCTTTATTCTTCATTTTTATTTTCTTCTAAATAGTATTTATACAATGCACTTTGAGATCGGAACGGAACGTTATCTTCTGTAACCCATGAATCATTTTTTCCTGTACCATCTACGATACGGCCCTGCAAAGTGTCTTTCAATCCATAATCAACAATTCTTTTCATTTCTTCCTTGATTGCGGGATCATATACCGGCGTTACGACTTCAATCCGGTTATCCAAATTACGAGGCATCCAGTCGGCTGAACCGATAAAAATTTTTTCTTTACCTCCGGCAGCAAAAATAAATATGCGAGAATGTTCTAAATAACGATCAATAATGCCATTAATATGTATATGATCGCTTACTCCGGTCGTTCCTGTAATAAGAGAACAGTTTCCTCGTACAAGCATATCTATCGATACTCCGTTTTGGGATGCTTCATATAGTTTATTGACAATATCCGGATCTGTTATATGATTTATTTTAATCTTAATATAAGCGGGTTTACCGGCTCTTTTATTTTTAATTTCATCATTGATCAATGATAAAAATTTTCGTTTCATCTCATTCGGAGAAACCAATAATTCTTTAAAATGTACGGGTATATAGGGATGTTCGATAAAATTGAACACTTCATTGACATCTTTCACAATCCGTGGTGCAGCTGTCATCAACATGCAATCGGTATAGGAACGGGCGTTCCCTTCATGAAAATTTCCTGTGCTGATACAAGCTATATCTGCTCCGACTTTCATCGAGATAAGGGCAATCTTTGAATGAACTTTCAAGCCTTCTACTCCAAAGACAACTTTTATTCCGGCATCTTGCATCTTTTTAGACCAATCGATATTGGAGGCTTCGTCAAAACGTGCCAACAGTTCGATAACAACCGTTACTTTTTTCCCATTACGGGCAGCTCCGATCAAGGCTTTTACAACTTTAGAATCTTTAGCCAGACGATACAAGGTAATTTTAATGCTTCTTACCTGTTTATTTACAGCCGCTTCTTGCAATACTCTGATAAAAGAATCGAAACTATGATACGGCACATGTATAAAGCGATCTTTTTTATGTATCTCTTCCAAAATACTTCCCGAAATCGAAAGGTCTTTTTTCAGTATTGAGGGCCATAATGGATATTTAAGGTCTTTGCGTCCACAATCGGGGAAACGCATCAAATCTTTGTGATTTTGATAACGTCCACCGCCCAAAACGGTATCAAGACTATCTAAATTCAATTTTTTCAATACCCTTTTTAAAAGATCCTTCGGCATCTCCATATCATAAACGACACGCAAAGGTTCTCCTTTTTTACGGCTTTTTATTCCTTTAGATATTTTTTGAAGCATTCCGTTACGTAAATCATTATCGATTTCCATTTCTGCATCACGAGTGAATTTAAATGAGTATGCTTCAAAACGACTATAACCCAGTCCTTCAAAAATCAGAGGTAAACAGCATCTAACGACATCATCAAGATACATTAAAAAACTTTTCCCCTCTTTATCCGGTAGTCGGACAAAACGGCCACAAACAGAAACAGGAAGTTCAAGCAAGGCATACTCCGGAGAAGTATTCATATCTCCTTTCAACAATTTTACAGCCATATAGATATCTTCATCCGTTTCGCTATCGAGCTGTTTTATTGCAGAGAACCAAACGGGGACAATAAAACCGTTTAGTTTTTCCCGATAAAAAGAACGAATAAAGCTATTTTGTTCTTCATCTGTCTCTTCATTTGATATTAAATATATATTTTCGTTACGTAATTCTTTCGTTACATCTTTTACCGCTTTTTCATAATCTTTAGAATAGTTACTATTCAGCTTACCAATACGTTTAATCAGTTGTTTTGCATTCTCTTTCTCCCGTAAAGCAGACCGGTCTCCACATTCGGCAATTCTATTTTGAGTAGCCACACGCACTCGGAAAAATTCATCCAGATTATTGGAATAGATTCCTAAAAAAGCCAAGCGTTCCAGCAAGGGGACACTCTTTTTACAAGCCTCTTGAAGAATTCTCCGATTGAAATACATCCAACTTATATCCCTTTCTAAATAATATTGGTTTAACTTTTTACATTTCATATAAGTATATTTTTTGCAAAAGAAAAACCGCAGCATTACAACGGCATTACATTTTTATAATATTACGATTAAATCTGATAAAGGTTCAAACTTCATAATCAACAGACAGAAATAGAGATTCGCATAAAAACAGAAGACCGGTCTCTCCCGAGCCGGTCTTCCCAAACTTGAAATATATCAAAAACAAGAAAGAGGATAGCTTATTCTATGAATAAGCAAGGATAATAATACCAATGAAACACACAAAAAACAAAAATATCGTAAATAAACAGTTCTTATATATTACATTGCTTGTCAAACAACCTTATGTCGGATGTTTGAATATAGAACAACATACACCTCCGATTGTTTCTCTTGTAAACGTTATTTAACAATAAAGTTCTGCAAAAGAATCGCAAATCTCTTTCACACGGTTCGAATAGCTATCATAAATTCATCTATATTTGCATTCTGTAAAAAAAGAGACACGATTATGAGCACACTCTCACCTTCGGAAATTGTAATGTCGGCCGAGAAAGCGGCTTTACAGAAAGTAGGATATAATTTCCGAAAGACTCTAATTTTAGGCATATTGGCCGGTATTTACATAGCAATGGGCGGTTTATTATCACTTCTGGTCGGTAGCGGATTTCCGGAGATAACAAACAACAATCCCGGACTGCAAAAACTTCTTTCCGGCTGTATGTTCCCTTTGGGTCTTATATTGGTTGTAATAGCCGGTGCTGAGTTGTTTACCGGGAATAACGCCGTTCTAATTCCGGGAGTATTGAACGGTAAATACCAATGGTCGGCCGTATGGAAAAATTGGCTTATCGTGTATTTCAGCAATTTTATCGGAGCGTTTTTCTTCGTTTATGTCATGGTGCATCTAACCGGAGTCGTCGCTGCCGACCCATGGCACTCGGCAATAAAAGAGATTGCAACAGCCAAGGTATCGATGCCTTGGAGTACGGTTTTTCTAAAAGGGATAGGTGCCAACTGGTTGGTATGCCTTGCCGTATGGTTAGGCATGAGTTCCTTAAGTACCGCCGGGAAATTCATAGGTTTATGGTTTCCTGTCATGTGTTTTGTTGCAATAGGATACGAACATAGTATTGCCAATATGTTTTTTATCCCGTTGGGGATGTTGCAAGGTGCCGATGTGTCTGTATATGATTTCATCATAAAGAACCTTATTCCGGCAACGTTGGGAAATATTGTCGGAGGAGCTTTGTTCGTAGGCGGGGTTTATTGGTATGTCTATCTAAAAAAATAAAATGACAGAAACAGATTTTCCTATTCGGTATATTCGTAGATTTTATTCTCTAAAAGAATCAGAATAATGTACCCTCCCCTGCACGCCATCCAAAGCTCCGGGAAATAATTCTATTGCCATACAACATTCTTCCGGGACGTCAAAAGGGAACTTGATGCCAAAATCTGAGGCTTTTCTATAACCGAATCTCGGATAGTAATCTTTATGTCCTAATAAAACAGCAGAACCATAGCCCAACTGGGAAGCCCGCCTATGGGCTTCGCGAAGCAACAGGCCGCCAATACCCCGGTTCTGAAATTCGGGCAAAACAGAAAGCGGGGCCACACCCAATGAAATAACCGATTTCGTTTCCGATATGATTTCCACTTTTGTCAGTAAAATATGTCCCACAATTTTTTCGTCATCGATCTCTGCGACCAAAGAGAGTTCAGGAATAAACGCATCCGATTTACGTAAACGGCCGACTAATCGATGTTCGGAATGATCACTTTCTCCGACATTGCTGAAAGCACGTTTTATCAGATTATCGACAACCTTATAATCGACGGTTTGTTCTTGTCTGACCTTAACATTCATGATCTGAAAAATTATTCAAACTTACTTCGATGAATAAAAGACACGTTTCAAAGTTATTTTTTCTTCAACATAACTACGCTTCCGGCATCTTTCGACAATTTGGTATATCCATAAAGATGTACAAATCCGATGATTGTCACCAAAATAAAAGCCAGCCTAAAATCGGGGACCGTATATTGTCCCGAAACACCTTGATTTATTATATTCGAAAAACGCAAGGCTACGGCTCCCATTGCAATCCCCATACCGGTAGACATCTGTTGTACGGTACTATACAAGGTATTTGCGGCTGTGGTCTGAGCAGCAGGGGTGTCGGTAAAAGCCAATGTTGTTAAAGAACTGAATTGCAATGACCGGAAAAGTCCGGCAGTAAACAAAACCAAAACAATAATATAGACCGGAGTCGTCGGCAACAACAGTGCTGTAAAAAAGGTAAATAAGGCCGACAGACCACCATTCACAATCAATATTGTTCGAAACCTAAACCGATGCATAATCCATACGGTCAATGATTTCATCGACAAATTTCCGACCATGGTCGAGAGAAATAATAACCCCGATTTAAAAGGTGTAAGCCCAAAGCCTTCCTGAAACATTAACGGTACCAGATAGGGGAAAACACCTATGATCATCCGAGATACAGAACCGGTAAGAATCGTTACTTTATAAGAATTGATCTTCATCACGGAATAGTCGATCAACGGATGCGATATGTGTTTCGAATACCGGACATTAAACCATAATAAAAACAAACTGATACTTATAAGCAACAACGAATAGAAATAGGAAACGCCATCTTTACTTAAAATCTCGACGCCATACATAAATCCGGCTAAAGAAAGACCGCTCAAAACAAATCCGACAGCATCGAATCGCACCTTCTGCCTGACTGCACCCTTCTCTGAAGGAATATATCTCCATGCCAAAAAAGTACATATCATACTGATCGGCACATTCAGATAAAAAATATATCTCCAGCTCCAGTAAGTTGTCAGATATCCTCCGACAAGAGGTCCTATAATCGGAGCTACCAATGCCGGCAGGGTTATATAATTCATTGCAACCGGCAAATCTTCTTTAGGAGTGGTTTTCAATACGGCCAAACGCCCTACGGGAGACATCATCGCTCCGGCCATTCCCTGCAATATACGGTATAAGACAAATTGGGTCAAAGAGGTCGATGTTCCACATAATGTAGAAGCCAAAATAAAAAAGACAACAGCCGTGCAAAAGACGTTACGTGTACCAAAACGGTCAGCAATCCATCCACTGACCGGAATAAATATAGCTAAAGCAATCAAATAAGAGGTTACGCCTGTACTTAAATGAATGACATCGACACCGAAAGAAGATGCCATTACCGGTATTGCCGTATTTACAGCGGTTGTGTCCAAAAACTGCATAAAAAATGCAATAGCGACTATCAAAGATACGGTAACAGAACTTTTGAATTTAAACGGTAACCTCTTTTTCCACATCATCCACCTCCTATTTTTCATCAAAACCACACAATTTGTTCATCAGATTTTGTGAACAGACTTAAACTCCGTACGTCTTTCAGACCAAAAAATTACTGTACAACCCTAACACTTTCCTAAAATCGGCACAAAGATACTCGATTCAGAAGATTTTCATTCCCGAAAAAAGATAAAAACTCTTTATTCCCGGTATAAAAAGTCTATTTCTAAAAAAATACCGCTTGTAATGCATACAAACGGTATCTCTAAAACTGCATTTCGCTATACATTTTGTCCTCAGAAGACAATTCTTTAATTTACAAACAAGAAAATTCTATTACTTTTCTTGGCGCTTTACCGTTTCCAACAAATCGGAAAGACGTTTCACGACTTCCGGATTTTGAACGGCAACATTCTGTTTTTCTGCCGGATCGACCGACAAGTCATATAACTGGGCATCTGCACTGTTTCCCAAATCCATTTCTACCCAAGGAACAGTATTGGGATAGTTACTGGGCTCGATATATTTCCATTTCCCCTGAATGATCGAAAGCGTATTATTCAAATTTTGCTGAACGACGTATTCTCGATCTTTCGATTCATTTCCTAAAAGAACAGGTAACACGGAACGACTATCCGGAGCAACTCCTTCGGGCAAATTTTTACCCAGTAGCTCTGCCATAGATGCAAATACATCGACCTGAGAAAAGAGTGCTTTCTGTTTTATCGGTTTAATTTTATCCGGCCAGCGAACAATAAACGGCACTCGAGTTCCTGCTTCATAAGCACTATATTTGCCTCCCCGATAAATTCCCATAGGTGTGTGACCGTTCAGATTCTCCAAAGCACCATCCTCATATCCGTCATCGATTACGGGACCATTATCGCTCGTAAAAATAAATATCGTATTATTTGCTATACCCAGACTGTCGAGCGTATGCATCAACTGTCCGATAGTCCAATCGAGTTGCAAGATAACATCACCTCTTACCCCTAACCCGCTTTTACCGGCAAAACGTGGATGTGGAATACGAGGGACATGAATGTCTTGTGTACCCAAGTAAAGGAAGAACGGATTTGCTTTATTCTTTTCAATAAAGGCTTTGGCTTTAGAAACTATCGTATCGGCAATATCTTCATCTACCCACAAAGCCGATTTTCCTCCGGTCATGTATCCGATACGTGCTATTCCATTTATAATGGTATTATCATGTCCATGACTCGATTTCATTTTCAATAACTCCGGATTTTCTTTCCCGGTAGGCCAGTCACCCACTTTTTTATTATAATCGACAAAAATAGGATCGGACGGATCGAGATTCACAACTCGGTCATTTTCGACATACACGCACGGTACACGATCTACCGTAGCCGGAATAACAAAGTCATAATCGAACCCTATATTCCGGGGACTTGGCGTTATCTCACCATTCCAATCAGGGCCGTCAGGGCCACCCAATCCCAAATGCCATTTACCGACTACACCGGTAGCATACCCGGCATCTTTGAAGAGATCGGCCATGGTAACACACGCCGTATCGATAATCATTCCGGCATTGCCCGCAGCTATTTCGGTATTTTCATAACGCCAAGGATACGCTCCGGTCAACAGACAAAACCGGGAAGGTGTACTTGTTGCCGACGAAGCATAAGCATTCATAAATTGTGCTCCTTGTGCTGCTAATGTGTCGATATGAGGAGTTTCTATTTTTGTAGCGCCATAACAACTTAAATCACCAAACCCTAAATCATCGGAGTATATGTAAATAACATTTGGTAAATTATCGGCCGATTTTACAGGCTCTTTCTTAATGCATCCGGTAAGCAGGGATATTCCGGGCAACAATCCCCACATCAGTTGAATATGTTTCATTTTTTATCGTATTAAATTTAAAGTTTATATTGCCATATTTGATCCTGCCAAATACTTTTATACTCTTTTTTACAAATATAAAGAAAACTTGCTCAAATACAAATAAATTCGAAAATAATAATGCAAACATCAACAATTATGGGGGGATATGTGAACCCTCTTATATTCAGACTATTACTTTTTATATACAGATACGCTCCCATTTCAGGATTGGATAATCCTTTGGCTGAAAACCGAAAAATCTCGCCTCTCTTTTTTACAGAATTACCTCTTGTTAAAAGAGACATAACCACTTGTCAAATATTTATTGCCGGAAACATTCGCATAGAGTTTTCCATTTACCCATACTTTAATCGTTATCAAAGTGTTTTCATCTTTACACCTGGCGTCAATTGATATTCCATCATATTCGGCCTTAAAAGTACTGTCAAAACTCTCTCGTATTACTATGCCGGCTTCTGGACTGCCTCCTATCCCATAAATTCTGACAGGTTCGTCAGTGTTAGCTACTACTTGGACACGAACTTGATTAAGATTTGGCGAGTCTTTCGAACAGGCACAGCATATAAAGAGGCACAAAAGCGATATAATGATTACAGGTGATTTCTTTAAAAATTTCTTATTTCTTTTCATCATACAATAATTTAAAATCTGACATTCTTAACCTATAAATGCGTAAGGCAAGTAACCAAATCAATACGATACCGCCTATTGTTCATTAAACCGGGAACTTCGGGTGGAAGGTCCTTCTCTAATATGTACAATATCTGAAGCCCCAATTACAAAAGAAATTTCAAAATATCCGTTACAGCCTTTCGATGCAAAACACTTATTCCCATTTAATTGAGAAAAAGCAGACGGTATAATGGGACTTATTGTCAACAAGAACATTCGGTTCATCTTTATCTGTTATTCTTAATGCAATAAATCAGGTATCAAATAATCGATGGTCAGTACTCTGAAATGTCAGAATCATTCTTTTTCCTTCCACTATATAACAATAACATGATATAGAATAAAAACCCCTACTCTACAATCAAATATTTTTCCGATTCTAATTATAACACCTTTTCTCTTCTACATTTATAACAACAATCAGTATTTTAGCCATGTCCAAAATATGGAATCATATTGAGGTTCAGAACACGATTAGCCAGATCCTCCTCACCCGGTGAAGAGATGTCAAATTATCATCGGTATAGTAATTTAAAGATCTATTTTTTCGTACTTTTGTGGTAATAATTAAAAACTCAGTATTATGTTGCAACCTTTGGCAGAAAGATTACGCCCCCAAAATCTCGATGAATATATAGGACAAGAACATCTGGTAGGGAAAGGTGCCATTTTACGCCGGATGATCGACTCAGGACAAGTATCTTCTTTTATTTTATGGGGACCTCCGGGAGTCGGAAAAACCACATTGGCCAAGATTATATCCAATCAACTGGATGTTCCATTTTATACGTTAAGTGCCATTCATTCGGGCGTAAAGGATGTACGTGATGTTATAGAAAAATGTAAAAGCAACCGGATGTTCCAAACAGGGAGACCGATTCTTTTTATCGATGAAATACACCGATTCAACAAATCGCAACAAGATTCTTTATTGGGTGCCGTAGAAAACGGGACTGTAACGTTGATCGGAGCAACGACAGAAAATCCCTCTTTCGAAGTAATACGCCCCCTTTTATCGCGATGCCAAGTGTATGTACTCAAATCTCTTGAAGTCAAAAATCTGCAAAAACTTCTCGATCGGGCTATCCATTGCGACAAAGTACTGAAAAATTTAAAAATAGAGATACGAGAAACGACGGCACTGTTTCGTTATTCGGGAGGCGATGCCCGCAAATTACTCAATATTCTGGATTTGATTACCAACTCTGACAATCCCGACGAAACAATAATCATCGACGATGCAACTGTAACAGAACGCCTTCAACAAAATCCTTCGGCATACGACAAAGATGGTGAAATGCACTATGACATCATATCGGCATTTATCAAATCGATACGAGGGAGCGACCCCGACGGAGCAATTTATTGGTTGGCCCGTATGGTTGACGGCGGTGAAGATCCGGCATTCATTGCCCGTCGTCTTGTCATATCGGCTGCCGAAGATATCGGGCTTGCCAATCCGAATGCGCTGTTGATTGCCAACGCCTGTTTCGATGCCCTGCAGAATATCGGTTGGCCAGAAGGCCGGATCGTATTGGCCGAAGCCACTATCTATTTAGCGAGTAGCCCCAAAAGCAATTCGGCATATATGGCGATAAACGACGCATTGGGCATTGTCACGCAGACCGGGAACTTACCGGTACCCTTACACCTGCGAAATGCTCCGACATCGCTAATGAAGGAATTGGAATATGGAAAAAATTACAAATATGCACATGACTATGAGAACCACTTTGTGCGGCAACAATTTCTTCCCGACGAATTAAAAAACAAATCGATCTGGAAACCACAGCCCAATCCGGCCGAGAATAAACTGAAAGACCATTTGGTCTATCTGTGGAAAGACCGCTATAAATAGAAAAACTCCTTAAAAACAAGGATATAACTATAATATTGTAAACCAAACGGGATGTAACATAACAAATAGTTTTTCAATTTGTCTATTTATATTCAAAATGATCGAATATTTTTTTGTTATACATAAAATTTGTATTAATTTCGCAGCATTGATACATACTTATAAAAAGTATATAAATTCAACTCGAAATTCTTGAGAACACATAAATTGTTTAAAAAACCTTTATGCAACATACCGGGAATGATTTTCGAGATCGTTTCATACTAAAGGAAAGTATATAAACTATAAATATTAATCAAATGAAGAAGCACAATTTTTACGCAGGTCCTTCTATTCTGAGTGAATACACCATCAAAAATACAGCCGCAGCTGTATTAGATTTTGCAGGAACAGGATTATCTCTATTGGAAATATCGCACCGCAGCAAAGAATTCGTCGCTATTATGGATGAAGCACAAGCTCTTGTAAAAGAGTTATTAGAGGTTCCGTCCGGATACGAAGTCGTATTTCTCGGAGGTGGCGCCAGTTTACAATTCTGTATGGTTCCGTTCAACTTGTTGAATAAGAAAGCTGCTTATCTCGAAACCGGAACTTGGGCTGTAAATGCTATTAAAGAAGCTAAATTATTCGGCGAAGTAGATGTTGTAGCTTCTTCAAAAGAGGCAAATTTCACATACATTCCTAAAGGATATACAGTTCCTGAAGATGCCGATTATTTTCACATCACCACGAACAATACCATTTTCGGTACCGAAATGCGTTATGATCCGGATGTAAAAGTTCCATTGGTAGCCGATATGTCATCTGATATATTCTCTCGTCCGATTGATGTTGCCAAATATAATATTATCTATGCCGGAGCACAAAAGAATTTAGCACCGGCAGGTGTTACGGTCGCTATCGTCAAAGAAGATGCACTCGGACATGTAGATCGTGCTATTCCTACCATGCTCGACTATCGTACACACATTAAAAAAGGTTCGATGTTCAATACTCCTCCATGTTTACCGGTATTTTCTGCTCTTCAAACATTGAAGTACTACAAACAATTAGGAGGTGTCAAGGTACTCGAAAAGATGAATATCGAAAAAGCGGCAATCCTCTATGACGAAATTGATCGTAACAAATTATTCAAAGGTACGGCAAATGTAGAAGACCGTTCGATCATGAATGTATGTTTCGTCATGAACGATGAATACAAAGACTTGGAAGAAGAATTTATCAAATTTGCCACCAGCAAAGGTATGGTCGGTATCAAAGGTCACCGTTCTGTTGGCGGATTCAGAGCATCTATCTACAATGCAATGCCTAAATCAAGTGTTGAAGCATTGATCGATACGATGAAAGAATTTGAAAAGAATCATTAATAGTTGGGAGATACTATCATGAAAATATTAGTTGCAACAGATAAACCGTTTGCAGCTGTCGCCGTAAACGGGATCAAAGAAGTAGTAGAGAACGCGGGTATCGAATTGGCTCTGCTCGAAAAATACGGAGAAAAGAGCAAATTACTGGATGCTGTCAAAGATGTAGACGGCCTAATCGTCCGTAGTGATATTATCGATGCAGAAGTGCTCAATGCCGCAAAAAAGCTAAAAGTTGTTGTCCGTGCCGGAGCAGGATATGACAATATAGATCTTGCAACAGCAACAGCCAACGGAGTATGCGTAATGAATACACCGGGGCAAAACTCAAATGCAGTAGCCGAATTGGTATTCGGAATGGTTGTCATGATGGCACGTAATTTATATAACGGGACTTCCGGAACAGAACTGAAAGGGAAAAAATTAGGAATTCACGCTTTCGGCCAAGTAGGCCGCAATGTTGCCCGTATTGCAAAAGGTTTCGGAATGGAAGTTTTCGCATTTGATCCTTACTGCCCGGCATCGGTAATAGAAGAAGCCGGCGTAAAACCGATTACTGACATAAATGAGTTATATTCAACTTGCCAATATGTATCTTTACATATCCCGGCAACTGATGAAACGAAAAAGTCGATCAATTATGCACTTCTGAAACAAATGCCTAAAGGAGCCATGCTTATCAATACAGCCCGTAAAGAAGTCATAAATGAAGAAGAATTGGTAAAAATAATGGACGAACGGCCCGATTTCCGGTATGTATCGGATATTATGCCCGGTAACGCTCCCGTATTTGCCGAAAAATTTGCAGGACGCTATTTCTTCACGCCTAAAAAAATGGGTGCCCAAACAGCCGAAGCAAATATCAACGCCGGAATTGCCGCTGCAAAACAGTCGGTAGGATTCTTAAAAGAAGGTATCGATAAATTTAAAGTAAATAAATAATATTTATTTGCTTTTCAACCTTATAATAAAGCGTTAAGAAGTCAAAGAAATCTAAAATTCTTTGACTTCTTAACGCTTTATCCATTCTAAATATTATTTTCGCATATATTTTAACTTAATCTAAATATGGCTCAAATAAAACCATTTAAAGGAATAAGACCTCCCAAAGAACTTGTAGAAGAGGTAGCCTCCCGTCCGTATGATGTATTAAATTCGGAGGAAGCCCGTGCCGAAGCGGCAGGAAACGAAAAATCGTTATATCATATTATCAAACCCGAGATAGATTTTCCGGAAGGGACCGATGAACATGACGAACGCGTATATGCAAAAGCCGCCGAAAATTTTCAAAAATTCCAAGATAAAGGGTGGTTGGTGCAAGATGAAAAAGAGAATTACTACATCTATGCACAAACGATGAACGGCAAAACCCAATACGGCCTTGTCGTAGGCGCCTATGTCCCAGACTATATGAACGGGATTATCAAAAAACATGAATTGACTCGTCGAGATAAAGAAGAAGACCGGATGAAGCATGTCCGCATCAATAACGCCAATATCGAACCGGTATTCTTTGCTTATCCGGACAATGCGGTATTAGATGCAATCATAAAAAAATATACCGTTCAGAAACCGATATACGATTTTGTTGCCCCGGGCGACGGATTCGGACATAAATTCTGGATCATAGACAATGAATCGGATATCTCGAATATTACGGAAGAGTTTGCCAAGATGCCGGCTTTATATATTGCTGACGGACACCATCGATCGGCAGCAGCAGCGTTGGTAGGTCCAGAAAAAGCAAAACAAAATCCCAACCACAAAGGCGACGAAGAATACAATTATTTCATGGCAGTATGTTTCCCGGCCAACCAGCTTACAATTATCGACTATAACCGTGTCGTGAAAGATTTGAATGGGCTGACTCCGGAACAATTTTTAAATGCATTACATAAGAATTTTATTGTCGAAGAAAAAGGAACAGATATTTACAAACCTGCCGCCTTACATAATTTTTCGCTTTATCTTGACGGAAAATGGTATAGCCTCACGGCAAAACCGGGGACCTACGACGACAATGACCCAATCGGGATATTGGATGTAACCATTTCATCGAACCTCATCCTTGATGAAATTTTAGGGATCAAAGATCTTCGCTCAGACAAACGGATCGATTTTGTTGGTGGAATACGAGGATTAGGCGAACTGAAAAAACGGGTCGATAGCGGAGAAATGCAAGTAGCATTAGCTCTCTATCCGGTATCTATGAAACAGTTGATGGATATTGCTGACTCAGGAAACATCATGCCACCGAAAACAACTTGGTTCGAACCGAAACTTCGCTCCGGACTAATTATCCATAAATTAGACTGATTTTCATACCCAAATATATAGAATCAAATCTGGAACTTTTGAGATTAAAAAACTTCACAAAAGTTTCAGATTCCTAAAAAAGACAAAAATAACTGTATGCAATGCAGCTATTAGATAGGAAAAAGCATCTATTTGATAGTTGTTCGCAGCAAATTATGCGAAGCGAATGAACGAAAAGCAACTTATAGAAGGTTGTAAACAGTATAATCCGAAAGCACAAAAAGCCTTGTATGAGACTTATGCGCGGAAAATGATGTCGGTATGTTTACGTTACGGAAGTAATCGAGAAACAGCCGAAGATCTGCTGCAAGAAGGATTCATCAAGGTATTTTCTGCGATCGGGTCTTTTGAAGGAAATGGTTCTTTTGAGGGATGGATGAGACGTATATTTGTCAATACGGCATTAGAATACCTTCGCAAGAACGATATTTTGAAAGAGTCGATAGAAATAGATAATACGGAAATTCTTCAAGAAGCCGATTATTCGGCCTTAGAACGAATATCCGCAGATGAATTGCTGGAGTTGATAGCAGAACTTCCGGCAGGTTTCAGGACGGTTTTCAATATGTTTGTTATCGAAGGTTATTCCCATAAGGAAATCGGAGAAACGTTAGGAATTACAGAAAGTACTTCCCGATCTCAGTTGACTCGTGCCAAACGGCTATTACAAAAAAAATTAGAAGAATTGTAGTAAATAAACATTATATATTTACATTGCAAAAACAGAAAAAGATGAACAATAAAGATTTTGAACATCTTATACAGGAAAAATTAAAAGATCATGAAGCAGAGGTTCCTTCTTACGTATGGGAATCTGTCGAAAAAAGGCTGCCTCATAAAAAGGTCTTTTCGCTACCTGTATTCTTCAGATACGCAGCAGCATGTGCCGTTGTTGTCGTATGTTCTGTTTCTGCATATTTGTTTTTAAGACAATCGGATAACATCAAGATTGCACAAGAGCAATACAAGGCAGTCCCCCTTCGTCAAGACAAGGAAATCAAAGAGCCCAACAGCATACCAGAAATTACGGCTCCTTTATCGGATAAAAGTCTGGCACAAGCAAAACCGAAAGCAGAAAAAAGTATTTCCCCAAAAACACTGTTATCTGACAACACCAATACGGCCATAACCCAAGAAAAAGAACCCGTATCGGCAACGGAAAATCAAGAAGAAGTGGTTTCTCAAACAAATTCAAAAGCCACGGAAACAGTAACCAAAAAGGGAAATCGTCCCGAAAATATATCAGAAGAAGAATATAACCGGAAATTAAAGGAATTTGAACAAATCGGGAAAGAAGAACCCGTGCAGGAAAAAGGCTCCCGCCCAGCAAAGAAAAAAGGATTTTCTCTCGGATTATTGACTTCGAATGCTTTACCGGGATCAAAAAACACCAACAAACAACCGTTGACAAAAGGTGCTTCGATCATGGGAGACGAACTTAGCTTATTCTCGACACCCGAGCCGCTGAAGTTTACCCATAAGGTACCTATATCCATAGGATTTACCGTTGAGAAACATCTCAAAAGAAACTGGGGAATCGAGAGCGGTATTGTCTATACCCTGTTGCGCTCAGATTATAAGACTCAATCATTAAGTCAAGAAGGGAAACAAGAATTGCATTATATCGGTATACCGCTACAAGCAATATACAGATATGCCCATGCCGGGAATTTCTCATTCTACGTTGCTGCCGGTCCTAAAATAGATTTCAACATCAACGGTCGCCGAACCGAGACCGCAAGAAACGGTATTGCATCGAGTAACGGAACAGAAGATATTCGAGATAAAACCCCGCAATGGTCATTACAACTCAGAGCAGGAGCCGCCTATGCATTTATACCTCAGTTAGAGTTGTATGCAGAACCTTCGATGGCATATTATATTAATAACAACAGCGATATTCCAGATTTATGGAAAGACAAACCCTTGAATTTTGTTTTTCAAGTAGGTTTAAGAACAAATTTTTAAACTATTTTGATTCAAAAAATAAACATCACAAATAAAAACGACTAAAGAAACATGAACAAATTTTTAAGAACAGCCGGATTCTCATTTGCAGTTTTTTCATTAATCATATTAACCGGATGTATCGGAGATAAAGGAAATACCACTCAATCTTCGGGAATCGGGACAATACAAATCTACAATGGAATCACGTGTATTAATTTGGATAATATAAATGCAAAAATCACAGGAAATGGCATCACGGCCGAAGATCGAGATAAACGTATTTTCTGCAACTATTTGATCGATTGGGACAATCAACCCGATTCGCCTGTTATTCAAGCAGAATTGAGCAACATTTCTATGTGGGAAATCAACAATTATACCTCATCTTCAGAAATAACGATTAAAGACAGCGACCCGATAAACAACATCGCCGATTTATATATCACTATGGATGTCGATGATTATGGGAACAACATTATCACATTCAGAACATTAACTTATAAAGTTGCCGATGGAGGAATTGCTCCGTCTCTGAAATTGGTTGAAAAACAACCCACTGCCGGAGAAGATGTCGATGCCAAAACCAAAACGATGATGCTTATCTATGACGAAGGAGAAGTGAACAAAGACGCAACCGAGGTTAACTGGAGATCATTCTACCTTCCCCAAGAAGCCGGCATAACAAAATTAGTTTTTCAATTTAAATGTTCACAAAAGCCTAATGGAGTATTCTCTGTAAAAGATGATGAAGGTCAGGTTATCGACGATGCGTATTACGTAGAGTTATCCTACTCGACCGATTCTTCAACGACTACAGAATAAATTTTCAGTCACATAACTTCCATAAATACCTCTGTAAAGTTGTATTAATTTTACAGAGGTATTTTAATTTCGGACTATTTTGTTTCCCGTTTTTGCAAAAGATCTCTGATCTCTTTCAAAACCATGACTTCCTCAGAGGGTGGAGGGGGAACTGCGTTTTTTTCTTCTTTTTGACGTGAAGTGATTTTTGCCATCAATTTGACCATACAAAAAATGGCAAATGCGATAATAAGAAAATCGACACTCACCTGAATAAAATTTCCATAATTCAATTCTACTGCCGGTTTCACAACTACTCCTGCCGAATTGACCACCGCACTATGCAAAGTCAATTTCAAATCGGTAAAATTGATGCCCCCTATCAACAAACCGACAATCGGCATAATTATATCGGAAACTGCCGAAGAGACTATTTTCCCGAATGCACCTCCGATAATAATACCGACAGCCATATCAACAACATTGCCTCGCATAGCAAATTGTTTAAAATCGTTCACAAATTTCATTTTCATATATTGCAATTTTAGGTAAAAGATAATTCAGAAAAAACGCCTAAAGGCCATCAAAAGTTTTATCGATAAACAAACTTATGCATAATCCTTGTAATGTCGGCCATACCCGATCGCATAAATGAAAATACATTTCTAATTTATTTTTTGATTTTAATCAAATTGTAGTAATAAAACCAAACCTTTTTGTTACTTTTGTACAAAACAAAAGGGGTGCCCCGAAGGCTGAGATTATACCCTATGAACCTGACGGATAATGCCGGCGTAGGAATTTGTTCATAACATATACTATATACACCGCGCAATATAAGGTTCAGCCCCTTTTGAGGAAAAACTCGAACTTTAATCAGTAGGCAAAAAATGGTTTATTATCCCAAATGCTTAACTATTGCAGGGTCTGACAGCGGTGGAGGTGCCGGAATACAAGCCGACTTGAAAACAATGTCGGCAATCGGCGTATATGGTATGTCTGTTATTACTGCGATTACTGCACAAAACACATGTGGTGTAAAAGCAATACAACCTATCGATCCGGATATGGTAACAGCCCAATTAGAAGCTGTACTAAGCGATATAGGAACAGATTCTGTAAAAATAGGAATGCTGCATTCTGTCAATATCGTAAAGGCGGTCATTGAAATTTTGGACAAATATACCCCTCGTTATGTCGTTCTTGATCCGGTAATGATTTCAACCAGCGGACATAAATTGATTGAGGATGATACGATCAATATCATTCAAAAGACTTTGTTCTCCCGATCGACAATTATTACTCCCAATATCGATGAAGCTATGCTGTTGAGTTCTATATCGATCTCGCAAGAGAAAGATATGTATAAAGCCGGAAAAATACTTTTGAAAAAAGGATGCCATGCAGTTTTAATGAAAGGCGGTCATTTAGAGAGCAAGATTATGACAGATTTGTTGCTTACAGCAGATGGAGAAGAATATATTTTCGAAGCCGAAAATATACCAACGTCCAATACTCATGGAACAGGCTGTTCTCTATCTTCGGCTATTGCCTCTTACTTAGCATTGGGATATACCCTACCCGATTCTGTAAGCCGGGCAAAACAATTCGTTACTTCGGCGATAAAAGCAGGAAAAGAAGTTTCGACAGGTAATGGACACGGTCCCTTAAATCATTTCTTCGATCCACAACCTTTACGCATTGTAAAAAAGGAAACGAAATCTGAATTTTAAAACTACAACAAAAACAATAACAACCTAAACACCCAATTAATTAATAAATTAAACGATGTATGAAAGTATTTCTAAATCATCAAGAAATCTGTGTAGGAAGCCGCGTTACATTACGAGATTTACTTGCCAGCCAAAGCATCACTCCTGATGGAGTTGCAGTGGCCGTTAATAACCGAATTATCAGTAAAGAAGATTGGCGCAGTACTTTTTTAGCGAATGGAGATAAAGTTACTGTAATTCGAGCTACTTGCGGAGGCTGATTTAACACAGACACTGAAATAACCAAAATCTGAGATCCGGTTCCAGACAGGTAAGAACCGGATCTTGAAAAAGAAGGATATTGCATGAAATTGATAGGAATTACTCAACCAACCTTTTTTAAAGGAGAAGCAGACGCCATAACACTTTTGTTAGAGGGGGGACTCGATTTATTGCACATACGCAAACCGGAGTCTTTGTCCGAAGATATTGCCTCTTTATTGTCCGATATACCTACCTGCTTACATGCACAAATTATCCTCCACGATCATTTTGAACTGACCGAAGACTTTTCTTTGGGAGGAATACATTTAAACCGGCGCAATCCGGTGCGTCCTCTTAAATATCAAGGATCGGTGAGCCGATCATGCCACTCCATAGAAGAGTTGACACACATCGACGATATCGACTATTGCTTTCTGAGTCCCATATTCGACAGCATTTCAAAGAAGGGTTATTCCTCTGCATTTTCTACAAAAGAGTTGATCGATGCATCTCAAAAGGGAATTATCAACTCAAAAGTGTATGCTTTGGGGGGTATCAGAGCCGAAAATATCCCATTCTTACAAGAAATAGGATTCGGAGGGATTGCCGTACTCGGATATTTATGGGAAGATGTCTCTTCTCAAGCCTTAAAACGTCGAATAAAAGATTTAACACAGTTTGTTCGCTAAAAAAGAGATACTTATGTTACAATTTATCACGCATAAAAATGAAAAATACGACTATCTGTCATCCGGTATCGAAGCGTTGAAAGGCGGGTGCCGTTGGATACAGCTCCGAATGAAAGATATACCCGAAGAAATCGTCATAGAAACAGCATTGCAACTGAAAAAATATTGTCAAGAGTACAATGCAACACTGATCATCGACGACCATGTGCAGGCGGTATTGGAGAGCGGAGCTGACGGAGTGCATCTGGGAAAAAACGATGCTCCCCCATCGGAAGCCAGAAAGATATTAGGCGAAAAATATATTATCGGAGGGACAGCCAATACTTTTGAAGACATCGAACATTTAATCAAAGAGGGTGTCGATTATATCGGATTAGGTCCGTTCCGTTATACTGAAACAAAAAAAAATCTGAGCCCGATCTTAGGAATCGACGGGTATAAAAAGATACTCTCGGCTTGCCAAGAAAAAGGCTATACGACACCGATTGTCGCAATAGGCGGCATTGGAAGGAACGATATTCCTGAAATCATGTCAACCGGAGTTGCCGGAATAGCCATGTCAGGAAGCATACTTCGGGCCGAAAATCCCCAAGCAGAAACTCAATTGATTATAAATCTTATAAATAAATACAGAAATGAACAAGTTAGTAATCGGAGGTAGAGAATTTAATTCACGCCTCTTTGTCGGTACAGGAAAATTCAGTTCTAATTTGCTAATGGAAAAAGCCATCGCAGCTTCAGGTTCAGAAATGGTAACTGTTGCCATGAAACGTGTCGATATGCAAAATCCGGAAGATGATATTCTCGTACATATCGATCGCAACCATATACAACTGTTGCCCAATACATCGGGAGTGCGAGATGCAGAAGAAGCAATACTTGCAGCACAATTGGCTCGAGAAGCATTCGAAACGAATTTCATAAAATTAGAGATACATCCCGATCCGAAATACTTGCTTCCCGATCCCATAGAAACATTGAAAGCAACCGAAGCTTTGGCAAAAATGGGATTTTTTGTATTACCTTATATACAAGCCGATCCGGTATTGTGCAAACGGCTGGAGGAGGCAGGTGCGGCAACCGTAATGCCATTAGGGGCACCGATCGGTACAAATAAAGGAATCATTACCCGGGATCTTATCGAAATTATTATCGAACAAAGCAATGTTCCGGTTGTCGTAGATGCTGGTATCGGAGCCCCCTCTCATGCAGCAGAAGCTATGGAAATGGGTGCTGATGCGGTACTTGTAAACACGGCAATTGCCATTTCCGGAAATCCGGAACAAATGGCTCAGGCATTCAAACAAGCCGTAGAAGCGGGGCGTTTAGCATTCGAATCGGGATTAGGAGCCCAAAGGAAACATGCAGAAGCAAGCAGTCCGCTTACCTCTTTCCTCGACTAACTTTATTTGAATACAAAAACATTACGACATGGAACCTAAAAACGATATGAAAAACAGTTATCCGGGATCAGAAAAAATATATATTCCGGGGAAATTGCATAACATCCGGGTGGGAATGCGGAAGGTGAATTTGACCGATACCGTAAAAATCATAAACGGGGAACGTGTAGTCAGGCATAATGATCCGGTATATGTTTACGACACCAGCGGAGCCTATACCGATCCGGAAATAAAAATCGATTTGGAAAAAGGGCTGCCTCGTTTGCGGGAATCGTGGATTACCGAGCGTAACGATGTTGAACGGCTTTCGGATATTACTTCCCAATACGGACGCTCCCGAATGGCCGACCGATCATTAGATTCGATCCGCTTCAAGAATGTCCAACTCCCCTATCGTGCTAAAAAAGGGAAAGAAATTACCCAAATGTATTATGCCAAGAAAGGCATTATTACACCGGAAATGGAGTACGTCGCAATCCGGGAAAATTTGCAAAACGAAGTTCTCGGTATCGAAACGCATATCACACCGGAATTTGTAAGGGATGAAGTCGCAGCCGGTCGGGCGATTATTCCGGCAAACATCAATCATCCGGAAGCCGAACCGATGATCATCGGCCGTAATTTCTTGGTAAAACTGAATACAAATATCGGGAATTCGGCTTTATCTTCCGGAATCGAGGAAGAGGTTGACAAGGCATTGTGGAGCTGCCGCTGGGGAGGAGATACCTTAATGGATCTCTCTACCGGAGATAATATCCACGAAACACGAGAATGGATCATTCGCAACTGTCCTGTTCCTATGGGTACGGTACCGATTTATCAGGCCCTTGAAAAGGTAAACGGCAAAGCCGAAGACCTTACGTGGGAAATTTACAAAGATACCTTGATCGAGCAATGCGAACAAGGGGTCGACTATTTTACCATACATGCCGGAGTGCTAAAGGCTCATGCAGAACTGGTTGGCGAACGGCTTACCGGAATTGTATCACGGGGAGGCTCTATCATGACCAAATGGTGTATAAGCCATAACCAAGAGAATTTTCTGTACACGCATTTCGATGAAATTTGTGAAATCGTAAAACAATACGATGTAGCACTGTCTTTGGGGGACGGTATGCGTCCGGGATCGATACACGACGCCAATGACAAATCGCAATTTCTCGAATTAGATGTCCTCGGTGAACTCACACAAAAAGCCTGGGCTCACAACGTACAGGTTATCATCGAAGGCCCGGGTCACGTCCCGATGCAAAAAATCAGAGAAAACATGGACAAACAATTAGTGTCGTGCCATGAAGCTCCGTTCTATACGTTAGGCCCGTTAACTACGGACATTGCACCAGGATACGATCACATTACCTCAGCAATCGGAGCCGCCATGATCGCATGGTATGGTACGGCCATGATCTGCTACGTAACGCCCAAGGAACATTTAGGCCTTCCCAATCGGGAAGATGTCCGCAACGGGGTCATCGCCTATAAGATCGCAGCCCATGCAGCAGATATTGCCAAAGGACATCCGGGAGCACAAGTACGAGACGATGCACTAAGCAAGGCCCGATTCGAGTTCCGATGGAAAGACCAATTCAATCTCTCGTTAGATCCGGAAAGAGCTTTGGAATATTACAAAGAGGGTTCAAAAAATGATGGAGAATATTGCACGATGTGCGGTCCTAATTTTTGTGCCATGCGTATCAGTCAGAACTTAAACGACTGTCCTAAATAAAAAAAGAATGGAAAATGTGACCGATATTCGCAAACAGCTATCGATGCCCCGGTCTTGCAAGGGCATCGACAGCATTGTCGATTATGTCTCGAACCATCCTCAAGACTTTATCCCGTTGTTGCAATTAACTCAAGACAACGAACCGAAAATTGCATGGCGGGCTACTTGGGTGTGCGTGAAACTATGTAAAAAAGAGCCGAGATGGTTTATCCCTTATTACAAACAACTGATAGAGGATTTATCTGTCTCGACTCACGACGGAATAAAACGGTCGCTTTTATCTATACTATATCAACTACCGGTAACCGGAGAATTTCCTGTTACCCTGTTCAATTATTGTATCAACCGTATGCTATCTCCCGAAGAAAGTATCGCCGTACAGGCACTTTGCATGAAATTAGCCTACAAACTGTGTCTACAAGAACGGGAGTTATTATGTGAACTGAAAGTTTATTTGGAGAATGTCGAACCGGAATATTATTCTACCGGCGTACAATGTACCCGCAGAAACATTCTAAGAAAAATCGATTCACAGCATAAAAAAGAGAAACAAAATTATGTTATTTTCTGAAGAATTAGAGAAATATTCATGGGATGAGATCTCTCAACAGATCTATGCCAAAACAGAAGCCGACGTGGAAAGAGCTTTGAGCAAAAAACATTTGCAAATAGATGATTTTATGGCTTTAGTCTCTCCGGCAGCAGATAAATATCTTGAAGAAATGGCTTCATTGAGCCGTATGTACACCCAACAGCGTTTCGGTAAAACGATGCAAATGTATGTACCTTTATATATTACCAATTCGTGCATAAACCATTGCGTTTACTGCGGATTTCAACATGATAATCCGATAAAACGGGTAATATTGAAAGATGAAGAGATTATCAATGAATGTAAGGCAATACGCAAAATAGGACCTTTCGAAAATTTATTGATCGTAACCGGAGAGAATCCTCGCGATGCCGGAGTCGATTACCTCGAAAATGCACTGCGACTGGCTCGTCCCTACTTTGCAAATCTGACAATAGAGGTAATGCCTTTGAAAAGCGAAGAATATTACAGGTTGACTCAGTCGGGGCTGAACGGAGTCGTATGTTTTCAAGAGACCTACCACAAAGAGCGCTACAAGGTATATCACCCGAAAGGCATGAAATCGAATTTCGAATGGCGATTAAACGGTTTTGACCGCATGGGACAGGCCGGAGTACATAAAATCGGCATGGGTGTACTGATCGGATTGGAAGATTGGCGCACCGATACAACCATGATGGCAATACATTTGCAATATCTGCGAAAACATTATTGGAAAACAAAATATAGTGTAAATTTTCCGCGTATGCGTCCGTCAGAAGGGCATTTTCAACCCAATGTAGTGATGAGCGACAGACAATTGGCACAATTGATTTTTGCATACCGCATCTTCGATCACGATGTAGATATATCTATCTCTACCAGAGAAAATCCGAAATTCCGAAACAATATCACGACTCTCGGAGTTACTTCGATGAGTGCCGGCTCGAAGACCGAACCGGGAGGGTACTTCACTTATCCTCAAGCTTTGGAACAGTTTGTTGTCAGTGATGAAAGATCGCCTGAAGAGGTAGAGAAGGCCATCAAGGAACGAGGATATGAAGTCGTATGGAAAGATTGGGATAAAGTATTCGACAGATAAACAGACGAAAATGGAACGTTATAGCCGTCAGATCATGCTTCCCGAAATCGGAGATGAAGGGCAAAAAAAACTGTCTGACGCCTCGGTGTTATTGGTAGGTGTCGGCGGATTGGGCTCTCCTATTGCCCTTTATCTTGTCGGAGCCGGAATAGGACGTATCGGATTGATCGATGCAGATACCGTCTCGGAAAGCAATTTGCAACGACAAGTTTTATACACTGAAAAGGAGGTCGGCTTACCCAAAGTAACATGCGCCAAACTCCGTCTTCAGGCATTATCGGGAAATACGCAAATTGATACGTATCAAACATATTTTTCTGAGGAGAACGCTTATGATCTGGTCAAAAAATATGATCTGGTCATAGACGGGTGTGACAATTTCGCCACCCGATATTTAATCAATGATTGCTGTGTTGCAGCAGGCAAACCTTACGTTTACGGGGCAATCGGAGAATTTTCCGGGCAAGTATCCGTCTTCAACTATCAAGGTGGCATGACCTATCGCGACCTTTATCCCGACGAAAACGATTTGACGTCAAGACCGCGTACGACCCATGGCGTTATCGGAGTCGTTCCGGGGATTATCGGTTGCATCGAAGCCTCGGAAGCCATAAAGATAATTACCGGATGCGGAACACCGCTAAGTAACCGGGTCTTTACGATCGACATTCGGTCTATGCACTCCGATATACTTGAATTTTAATCTTTTCCGAATCGTTTTAAAGAAACATCTCTATCCCGTTCTATTATTTGGAACGGGATAATTTTATTTTTATCTTCGTGCATCACATATAAAATCATTATTCCTCTATGAAAAAATTCTTTCTTTTTACCTTATTGTTATCCTTACCTCTCTCTTTCTTCGTAAAAGCAGATGAAGGGATGTGGGTTCTACCACTTTTAACACAACAAAATATCGACAAAATGAAAGGTCTCGGACTGGATATTTGCGCCGAAGACATTTATCATCCGGACTCTGTTTCGTTGAAAGATGCTGTCGTTATTTTCGGAAGAGGGTGCACCGGAGAGGTTATCTCTCCCAACGGGTTGATATTAACGAACCATCACTGCGGATATAGCTACATACAGCAACACAGTTCGGTTGACAACGACTTGCTTTCCAATGGATTTTGGGCAAAAAACAGAGAAGAAGAACTTCCGAATCCCGGACTGACCGTCACCTTCATCGACAAAATAGAAGACGTCACGGATTATGTACAAAACGAAATAAAAAAAGACACGTCGAATCAAGAATTGAATTACTTGTCGGAATCGTACCTGAACAACCTCGCCGAAAAAAAGATTGGTAAAGATTATCTGGACAAACATTCGGGTACCGAGGTTACGATAAAACCTTTTTACGGAGGAAACCAATATTATATGTTTATTCAAAAAGTATATTCCGATGTACGCATGGTAGGCGCTCCACCTTCCTCTATCGGAAAATTCGGAGCAGACACAGACAACTGGATGTGGCCCCGTCATACCGGAGATTTTTCGATATTCCGGGTATATGCTGACAGTACCGGTAATCCGGCACCATACTCCGAAAAAAATATTCCATTACGGCCCAAAAAGTATTTCAATTTATCGACACAAGGCATTCAAGAAAATGATTTTGTCATGCTTATGGGATTTCCGGGACGTACCAACCACTATTACACACCGGCCGAAGTCATCGAACGTCGAGACATCGAAAACCACATCCGGGTCGAAGTACGTGAACTGCGCCAGCAATTAATGTTGGAAGAGATGCTGAAAGATCCGAAAATACGCATCCAATATTCCGGGAAATATGCCACTTCGACCAACAGCTACAAAAGCAGTAAAGGAATGAACAAAATGATCGACTGGCAGCAACTTGTCGCACTAAAAGAAAAAGAGCAGCAACAATTGTTTGAATGGGGGCAGAAAAACGGGAAACCGGAATATAAAGAGGCTGCCGAAGAGATTGCTGCGATTGTAAAGGATAGAGCCAGTTTGAAGAAAAGACTCCAATACTTGAACGAAGCCTTATTCATAGGTATCGAATTCAGTCGGGTCCCGACTCATCAGGCCTTGATCGAAGAGATGAAAAATGCCAAAGTAAAGACTTTCCCGGATTCGGCTTTGCAGACAATTCATGATGGGTATTTAAAATTCTACAATAAAGATTATGCGCCAGAGGTAGATAAAAAAATCGCGAAAGCATTGCTGAAACTATATGCTGAAAGAAACGCACCGGAAGAACGTCCCGATTTTTTCAATATAATCGATAAAAAATATAAGGGAAACATCGAACAATATGTCGATGAATTGTTCGAAAAATCGATATACGGGAATCCTTTACAATACGAAAAATTCAAGAAACATCCTTCGGTCAGTTCTTTTGAGAAAGACGGTATGGTCGTTTTTGCCCAGTCGATACGGAATGAGGCAAAAAAGATCTCAAAAATGCTGAAGCAAAATGATATAAAAATAGCAAATGCCCAACGCACCTATATCAAAGGTATTTTAGAGATGAACGGCAATAAAGCCAATTATCCGGATGCCAATTTTACAATCAGACTCACCTACGGAAATATATCGCCATTGAGTCCGGCCGACGGGGTATCGTACCGTTATTATACCACTTTAGAGGGAGTTATGGAAAAAGAAGATCCCGAAAATTGGGAATTTGTTGTTTCGCCTCGCCTAAAAGAATTGTATAACCGAAAAGATTTCGGAGATTACAGTCAACCTGACGGAACCATGCTCGTAAACTTCATTGCAAATACACATACTACGGGAGGAAATTCGGGAAGCCCGGTCATGAATGCAAAAGGAGAATTGGTGGGTATCGGGTTCGACCGAAATTGGGAAGGCATAACCGGAGATATACAGTACCAGAAAACCTACCAACGCACGATTTGCACGGATATCCGGTATATATTATTCATTATCGATAAATATGCAAATGCCTCCCATTTGATAGAAGAAATGAATATTATAAAATAAGCCGGTCGATGAAGGGTGGAAACAATCGGACAATAAACAACGTCCGGAGAATAAAATCTTGATAAATAGAATAAATATCTTTTCGGGTTACTTCATAAAATTGTAAGTAACTCGAAAAGATCGAATTGCTCATTTATTGTCGTTTAAGATCTTTACCATGACATACTCCTCGTCTGTCTCTTTTACCGGATCAAATCCCAATGAAATATACAGGTCTGCCGCATAATTTGCTTTTTGAACAGAAAGGGAAATTTGTCCATAACCTTTTTCTCGCAAAAGCGAAATTATCTCGATCATAAGGCGGCGTCCGATACCCTTGCGACGATACTCCTTATATAAAGATATGGAAAGGGATGGCGTATGATCATCGACATGCCCGTAATCATTCATGATCCGTGTCCAAACGGCTCCGACAACCTTGCCCTCATATTCGGCAACCAAACATACATCCTCTTTTTTTTTACCGAAATTCTCGATATACACTTTCAACTCCGGTAAATCGACAATACTTTTCGGTGGGGCAGTTACTCCTTCGGGAATAAAGATGGCTTCATAGAGAAAATCTCTTAACAACCCGACCTCTTTCGGATGCAAAGGCCGTATTATCGTTTCCCTCATGATTTTCATGTCATTCCACTCGGCAGCCGTCAATAATGTAAAATGTTCTGTCCGGATATCTCCCAAAGGGGAAGTTTTTCCCTCTTCGGTATGATGGAATCTGAATCCGCATTTATCCATTACCCGACGCGATTTTAAATTTCCGTCATAATAACCGCACCATGCTCTCTTTATACCCAACTCATCGAAACAATATTTCAACAGACAATCGACGGCTTCGGGAATCAGCCCTCTTCCCCAATAAGGGACGCCAATCCAATACCCTATTTCTGCATCACCCGGCTGCATATCGGCACTGTGAACACTATTCCCGAACATAATTCCCACGCTGCCAACCGGTTCTTTCGTTTCCTTAAGCACAACTGCATAGGTTTCTGGAGCAGAAAGAATGTCACGAATCACCTCCCTACTGTTTTCTACCGAAGTATGCGGCGGCCACCCGGCAATCGGGCCGACAGCCGGATCTTTGGCATATTTATAAAGCGCCTCTGCATCGTCTTCACTCCACGGACGAAGTAGCAGCCTTTTTGTTTCCATATTTTTTGTCCTTTATCTCAAATCTGAACTTCAGATACTCTTTCGACCGACTGATTATTCACGTCCGCTAAACGTTACCATATCTGATATTTTTTTATTAAAATCAGAATTCCGCAATAATTCTTCTAATGTAATATGCATTCGATAATGCCAATAATTACGCGGATCGGACGGTACGTTTATCCGCTCTTCCGACGGATTGCACCGACGGATATTCTTATCGATCGAGAACCAATCTTGCAATGGAATGATGGCCAGCATCGATGGTGATTGAAGGTGCATTGTCAAAATTTTTTCGCATATCCACGGTTCACAATCCGCAGGGGCCTCTCCCTGTTCTTGCAAAACAGAGTTATAGTAACGTTGCGTTTTATCTCGGTCTTCGTCCCACCAAGCTCTGATCCCTGACATGTCGTGCGTAGATGTCGTACATACCGACAGATACGGGTAATTTCTTACATCGCCAAATTCTCGGTCAGGTTCTTTCGGCATCCGTTGTATCTCAAGAGAAAGAATCTGCAATGCTTCCATTACCTCGGGAACAGAGTGCGGTATCATACCCAAATCTTCACCACACACCAGCATCTTTGTAGAAGATATTAGCGGCGGCAACTTTTTCATGGCTTCATTTTTCCAAAAAGCATCATGACGATGATAAAAGAAATCGACATGCAAACGCTCATAAGAGTCTCGTTCTTGATCGGTCAACGATTTATAAAGGTAGGTTTGCTTGGCCGAAATACAAGGATGGTATTTCTGTTTTTGCCGAGGGTCTTCGACAAAAAGTACCTCATCTGTCAACGCAAAAAGAGCAGCTTTTATCTGCAAGTTTTTTGCATCGGCCTTTCCATGGAAATAATTTTCGATCTTTTTCTGTGTATCAAAATCAGAATTCAAGACATATTCGCCACATCCGCATTCATGCAAATAGCAACGTTTTGCTTCTTCCGCATATTCACCAAACAGGTCTTGCAACAGATCTGCCTTGATATGCGGCCGGGCGTGCCGGTTTTCATCAAAACAAAAGCCATACGGTTTCATGTCTTCGGCCGAAAAAGGAATGGCCGGATTAAAATGGCCTAATAATCCTTGTACGGCACTCTCCGGAATCTCCCATATTCTGAAAAATCCCAATATATGATCTATACGGTAAGCATCGAAATATTCTGCCATTTTGCGAAACCGGGCCTTCCACCATGCATAGTCGTCTTTAGCGATCTCGTTCCAATTGTATGTCGGGAATCCCCAGTTTTGTCCCTCTACGGAAAAATCATCGGGTGGAGCACCGGCTTGAGAATCCATATAGAACAAATCGGGATGCGACCAGGCATCCATGCTGTCCCGGCTCACTCCGATAGGAATATCTCCTTTGAGTACTACGCCTTTATCGTGGGCATAATTTCTAACCTCGAGAAGTTGCTTATGAAGATGATATTGCACAAAATAGTGCAAACATACATCATCATAATAAGCGCTTTCGGGAGCACAAAAAGCAGATATTGCTTCCGGATCAAAAACCGAATGTTTTTCCCATTTTCTAAAATCCGGCGTTTGATATATATCACGCAAACAACAATATGCAGAATAGGGTTGCAGCCAATCTCTGTTGGCCTCAAAGAATTTCTTGAAAGCCGATGTTGCCAACGTTTTCTTGCCAAGTTGCGAAAAGATGGCTTTTAAATATTCCCATTTCAGGCGGGTTACTTGTTCGTAGTCAACTTCCGGCAAAGCGTTCAATTCGGCAGCTCGTTTTTCATAGGCCGACATAACGCTTGCATCTTTTAACCGCCCTATTTCTGTCACACGCAAATATGCCGGATGAAGGGCGAATATAGAATTTGCCCTATACGGATATGAGTCGAGCCACGTATGGGTCATCGTCGTATCGTTTACCGGAAGTATCTGTATAAACCGTTGTTTTGTACGAACAGCCCAGTCGACCATTTTTTTCAGATCGAGAAACTCTCCTATTCCCCACCCTTTTTCTGAGCGTAACGAAAAAACCGGGATTGCAACTCCGGCTCCTCTCCATAACGACCGGGAAAAATTTCCCCTCAATCCGGAGAAAACAATATGTTCGCCCGGTTTTATTGCAGGGATTTCCATAATTCGATTTTCTCCGTTCTCCCACATAACCACATCACGAGTATCTTTTTTCATAATCAAGAATTTATACTCGGCCGGAGATTTTAAGGTCGAAGCATCCAACACGGCTTCCCATAATGGGAAGTGTGTATCGTCCATGATTATGGCATCCTCAAGATTCCAGGTGTCGGAGATCATTGTTCCGATTAAAGCAACAACTTCATCCGGATGAACCGCCGGGGCATATACCTGACACGTTACAGCAGAAGTGTATGACGGCAAAACTCCTGCCTTATCTTGATGACGAGCCCAAATTACCTGATTAAAAGCCGATGAATAATAGGAGCTGTCAAGCGGCATATTCTGCCAAACATCGCATAAATAATAGGTATGGCACAACGCATCCGGCACAAAATGGTGCGGGTTTCCCCACTCCCGATCACAAAGACGGTCGTCGTCCTTTACCCAATAACAATAATCAAATCCGGAAGGAATATCCTGCATATCCAACGCCAAAGACCATAGTCCATTGCCATCGTAATGCATCGGTATGGCTTTCTCCCTCCGAAAGTCGCCGAGAATCGGAAGATTTCCGGTTACATATAATTCTTGCCCCCAACGGGTGTGGTATTCTATTTTAAATATGATTTTCATAGTCATTCAAATGAGTCATTATATCATTTCCAAAAATACAAAAACTATTTTTTCGAAAGATAGTGAGACGAAACAAAAAAAAGACGAACCCAAGTCCGTCTTTTTTATGAATCATGTTATATATAAATATTAAATACAGCTTATCCGCATTTAGAGGTTCCACACGAGGTACAAATCAAGCAACCTTCTTGGTAAATAAGAGTTTCCTGTCCACAATTAGGGCAAGTCTGTCCATTGGCTTTCGTACCATTCGGCAAATATTTTTTCAGCGCCCGTTCTACCCCGTTTTTCCATGTATTGATCGATTGGCTGTCCAATTCAAGACCGGAAATCAATTTCAATACTTGATCGATAGGCATACCATAACGCAAAACGCCGGATATAAGTTTTGCATAGTTCCAATATTCGGGATTAAATTTGGCCGAAAGTCCTTCGATCGTCGTTTTATAACCTCGTTTGTTCCGGTATTGGAAATCATAATGTTTGCTTCCGTCTTCATCGATAGCTTTGATGATTTTCCCTTTTGTAATATTTTTCGGGAGCAGAAGACCTTCTTCATCATCTGCCAAACCGGTAAAGATTTCATAAGGATTTCCATCTTTCAATCCAATAAATGCAATCCATTTGTCTTTATTGTTCTGGAAACGGACAACATCGGCATCCAACTCTATCGGACGTTTGGGATCGATATGCACCGGAACTTTCTTATCTTCTTTTTTGGTAGACAAAAGAACACCGGCACGAGAACCTTCCCGATATACCGTACAGCCTTTACATCCGCTTTTCCAAGCTTCGACATATAACTGCCCTACCAACTCTTCGGTTACATCTGCCGGAAGATTGATCGTTACACTGATCGAATGGTCGACCCATTTTTGAACACGTCCCTGCATGCGCACTTTCTGCAACCAATCGACATCGTTCGATGTTGCTTTATAATATGGCGATTTCGCTACTAAATCGTCGATCTCTTCTTGGGTATATTTAGAACGCACTTCATAACCATTGGTTTGCATCCATGTTACAAATTTATGATGGAATACGACATATTCTTCATAAGCGTCTCCCGACTCGTCAACGAAATCGATACGCACCTCCGGATCGTTCGGATTCACTTTTCGGCGTCGGCGATATACCGGCATGAATACCGGTTCTATACCGGAGGTCGTCTGCGTCATAAGACTGGTCGTGCCGGTAGGAGCAATCGTCAAACAGGCAATGTTTCTACGACCATATTTCACCATATTGGAATAAAGTTCGGGATCGGCGTCTTTCAGACGTTGGATAAATGGATTTTTTTCTTCTCTCTTTGCATCGAATATTTCAAAGGCTCCTCTCTCCTTTGCCATTTGAACAGAAGAATTATATGCAGCCAATGCCAATGCCTTATGAACTTGTTCTGAAAATTCGGTTGCTTTTTCTGTCCCATACTGCAAACCAAGAGCGGCCAACATATCTCCCTCGGCAGTTGTTCCCACACCGGTACGGCGGCCTTTCAAAGTTTTGGCACGAATTTTCTCCCAAAGATGCAACTCGGTATGTTTTACTTCATCCAATTCAGGATCAGAATGAACTTTGTCCAGTATTTTATCGATTTTCTCCATTTCCAAATCGATAATATCATCCATGATACGCTGTGCAAGCATAACATGTTTCCGGAACAAATCAAAATCGAAATATGCTTTGTCGGTAAATGGATTTACAACATAAGAGTATAAGTTGATTGCCAACAAACGGCAACTGTCATAAGGACACAAAGGTATTTCTCCGCAAGGGTTGGTAGAAACGGTCTCAAATCCCAGATCGGCATAGCAATCGGGTACAGACTCCCGAAGAATCGTATCCCAGAAAAGGACTCCCGGTTCGGCCGATTTCCAAGCATTGTGAACAATTTTTTTCCAAATAGCTTGTGCATCGACCTCTTTGGTCACCTTAGGATTATCCGAATGGATGGGATATTGTTGAATAAAAGGTTTTCCAGCAATGGCAGCTTCCATAAAATCATCGCTGATTTTGACAGAAACATTTGCTCCGGTCACTTTGCCCTCTGTCATTTTTGCATCAATAAAAGCCTCTGAATCGGGGTGCTTAATCGATACGCTCAGCATCAAAGCGCCACGACGACCGTCTTGTGCGACTTCACGTGTAGAATTGGAATAACGTTCCATGAAAGGAACCAGACCGGTCGAGGTCAATGCTGAGTTCTTTACCGGAGAACCTTTGGGACGAATATGAGACAAGTCGTGCCCTACTCCACCACGTCTTTTCATCAACTGCACTTGTTCCTCATCTATTTTTATAATGCCTCCGTACGAGTCGGCCGAACCGTCCATTCCAATAACAAAACAATTCGATAGAGATCCTATTTGAAAATTGTTTCCTATACCGCTCATCGGACTTCCTTGGGGAACGATGTATCGAAAATCTTTGAAAAGATCCATCAACTGATCTTCGGTAAGCGGATTAGGATACCTTTTTTCAATTCTTGCGATCTCACCTGCCAAACGGTGATGCATTTCATTGGGGTCTTTTTCATAGATATTTCCATAAGAATCTTTAAGTGCATACTTGTTTACCCATACTCGGGCAGCAAGTTCATCTCCTTTGAAATACTTCAATGAAGCATCGAAAGCTTCATCATAAGTGTAAATTTTAGATTCCACAGTGTTTTGAATTTAAGTAGTTTTTGTGTTTTAAATTAAGTTCCCGATATTGATTGACAGAAAAAAAATTTGATTTTGCAAGTTTATAGAAAACATCTTATTTTCACAAATAAAAAACTAATTATTTATCAACAATATAAAAGTTTTCCGTTTTAAAAAGTTAATATACTGATATTCTTATAATTACATTTTTTACTATTTTAAAAAGTTTTCCAAAACTACAACAAACCATATAAAGAGGCATCAAACATGCCCATAACAACGGCATATTCCGTCAAGCTACAAGTTTTCTTTTCCGATCACGACAACAAACCGAAAAAAGAATACCTATTTTATACTCAGTCTTGAAAATCTTCATAAAAATTTCCTCAAAACGGCGGTAAATAAATCTATAAAAAATGTATCTTTGAACGTTAAAACAAAAGAGAATGAATACTCCTCATACTATTTTCATCCAAAACGCCTCTTTGAATGGAAACGCTATCGACCTTTACATAGAAGGGAACACAATACGCCGGATTACACCTCACCTGAAAACTGCCACGACACATCAAACCACAGCAGAGCATCATATCGATGCTAAAGGCATGAGTATATATCCCGCATTCTATAATATGCACAACCATGCGGCCATGACCTTGTTAAGAGGATTTGCCGATGACCTGCCTCTTATGGAGTGGTTGGAACAACACATCTGGCCGGCTGAGGCGACATTTACCGACGAACATATCCGCATCGGTGTGCAATTGGCTTGTCTCGAAATGATCAAATCGGGGACCGTATGCTTCAACGATATGTATTGGAAAGAGGAAATTGCGCTTCCGGTTGTTCATGCCATGGGATTACGAGGAGCTTTAGGGGTTTTATTCATTGATTCGCAACCGGATGAAGAAAGAGAAAAAAGTTTTGATCTCTTAGAAAATTTTTCACGACAAAATTCCCGAGTGACACTTTCGGTAGCTCCGCATGCGATCTACTCGGTAGGAGAAAAACTTTTACGACGCTGTGCCGATACCGCACGCCGCTTGAACATGAAATTGCATATACACTTATGCGAAACTCAGGGAGAGGTAGATAATTGCTTGAAAACACATGGCTGTACCCCGGTTGCCTATTTGGAAAAACTGGGATTCTTAGGGAACGATGTAATCGCAGCCCATGTTGTCCACGTGACCGATGAAGACATCCGTTTACTGGCCGACCGAAAAGTAGCCATTGCCCACTGTCCGGTCAGTAACATGAAACTTGCATCGGGAATTGCCCCGATACAAAAAATGTTGGATGCCGGATGTCACGTAGTTTTAGGGACCGACGGTTGCTCCTCGAACAATAATCTGGATATGCGTGAAGAGATGAAAATCGCAGCATTATTGGGCAAAGTATCTTCCGGACCGCAGGCGCTTTCGGCAAACCAAGTGCTGCACATGGCTACTTGTGCCGGAGCCGAGACATTCGGGTTGAATGCCGGAGAGATAGCTGAGGGAAAAGTCGCCGATCTGTTACTGGTGCGCAATAATGAAGCCTCGATGACTCCAATGTTCAACAGTCAGAGCAATTGGGTATATGCCGCAAACAGTTCATTGATCGACACGGTTATCTGTGACGGACAAATTTTGATGCAGGGACGAAAAATAGAAAAAGAAGAAGAAATATTGGAAGAGGCCAAAGAAATATCTGCCCGTATAGCCCATGCTACCCGATAAAATTCAAATCATCGCCCAACAAACCATTACGACGAGTGACAGACAGTATCTCTTCTTCCAACTCAACCGGAGGCAAGATAAAACGATACTGTTCAGGCAAGTGTTGCTCTTTTAAATAGAGAGCTCCGGTATTATGCAAAGCCATCGTTGCATCGATATAACGTAACTGGGTGGGTTCTTCTAAAATAAAATTCAACGTATGTTTGCCATTCAAAACTCTTTGTGGAGCGACTTGTGGCCCCCACTCGTCTTCAACACCCATATTGGCCAATAAAGCCCCGCTTTCATTCCATACATCTGCCGGTATATCGATCAATGCATTACGCACTCCGGTTGCTGTAACTACGGCATACGCCTCTCGAAGGACTTTCAAAAGCGACTGCCGATCTCGATAATCGATAAACGCCTCGGCATAACCTTTAACAGAGTCCGACAAACAGGTCAGGTCTGTAACCACAGTTGTTTTGGCTCCGACTTTATGGGCATAATAAAGAATACCTGTACCGACCTTTCCACAGCCAAAAAGGACAAGACGACGCCCCTTCCAGTCATCATACCCCAACTGTTTCATGGTACGGAAATAGCTTTCGCCGGTTCCCAGACAAGTTTCAATACGCTTGATTTTACCGCCATCGGCAAAAAATACCGGACGTTGATTCCGAGAATATGAGTCGGCACCGCTCCGCGTCAGTTCTACATAACCGATGCGAGGTGTCAGAAAAGAAAAAGATCCGGCACAATCAAGAATCAGATCGAACGAAAGTTCTTTTTTGCAGTCATCTGCCGAACAAACCGGAATACCACATTTTTGTAACAATTGCACGATATTCGGGTCATAGGACATAACCGATGAAATTCCGACTGTGAGATGAGCTCCGGCTGCCAATAACGCACAATATTTCAATAAGGTATTGCGATATACCGGTGTTGCATCCAATACATGAAGTCCGGCAAGAGGCTGTGTTTCTTGCCACTGCACACGTTGAGCTTCTAAAGCAGGATACTCTTTTACAGAATAAGTATTTTTCAATAATTCAACAATCGGAGCCAGATTCATAGAACAAATAATTAGAATTCAAAACCAAAGATAAGAAAAAAAATGATTCTCTCCGATCGAACCGGAAGTTGAGATTACTCAGCCTGCGACACATGCCGGAAAGAATATTTCCGTTCAGCAACTACATCTCCATGTTTTCTTTAATACCATTCTCTTATCCGGTAAAAGACGGTGCATTTATTTTAAAAGAATGCAGATAATCCGGATAAAATTATTCTCTCAATTTTATTTCGTATATTTGAAGAATATAGGAAGATGGCTCAGCATAGATCAATTTGAAAACTATTTTTTCGTTTGCTGTTGCTCTTCCCTTTCCGTATTATTTTATTGTAAAAAAGAGAATTTATGCTATTCGAAGAATTAAAACAAAGAAGAACTATCCGCAAATATTCTCAGGAAGATATTCCTGAAAAGTTATTGAACGAACTTATCGAGACAGCATGCCGGGTTTCAACAACAGGCAATATGCAATTGTACAGCGTAATTATTACCCGGGACAAGGAGATGAAAGAGAAATTGGCCCCAGCCCATTTCAACCAACCGACCGTAACTTCGGCTCCGGTCGTTCTCACATTTTGTGCAGATTTCAACCGTTTTATCAAATGGTGCGATTGGCGGGATGCCAAACAGGGATATGACAACTTCCAGTCATTTTTTACGGCTGCAATCGATGCGCTCATCTTTGCCCAACAATTTTGTACGGTAGCCGAATTTGCAGGATTAGGCATATGCTACCTCGGAACAACGACTTATAATGCGCCTCAAATTATCGAAACATTACAGTTACCCAAATATGTTGTTCCGGTAACAACAATCACGGTCGGCTATCCTTCTGAAATTCCGGAACAGGTAGAACGACTTCCCTTGGAGGCCGTCATACATCAAGAAAAATACCGGGATTATACGCGCGATGATATCGATCGCTTATATCGAGACAAAGAAAATCTTGCAGCAAACCTGAAATTTATTAAAGAGAATAATAAAAAGACTTTAGCCCAAGTATTTACGGATATACGCTATAAAAAGGAAGATAATGAATATTTCTCGGAGGTATTTTTAAAAACAATCAAGGAACAAGGTTTTAAGTTCTAATTTATACAGGACTCTCAAAGAGCATAATAAGAAACTGCACCTCGAAGGTTTTATATAACCAATTTCGAGGTGCAGTTTTTATCGTTTTATATCTTATATCAATATTTGCCCGACTAATCCTGAAGGCACTCCCCATCGGGAACTTTTCTTTCGCCAAATAAAATCTGAGATACCACCCAGTCAATTTCGCCCCCAAAAGCAACAAGGGAACAGACTTCTGTGCAACTGCACAAAACAAATATCTGTCTTATTTCTTCAAAGACTCCTCAATCTCAAGGACATCGGCTCTCAAGGTCTTATCGATCTCCAATTGTTCGCCGATCGTTTTACAAGCATGCAATACAGTCGCATGATCTTTCTTCCCCAATATATCTCCAATACGAGACAACGAGTAATCGGTATATTTCTTCGACAAATACATCGAAATCTGACGTGCCTGAACAATTTCTCTCTTACGGGTTTTGGCCTGGAGCAATTTAGGATCCATATTGTAAAAACCGCAAACCTTTTCTTGAATCAACTCTATTGTGACTTGCTTTTTCTCTACATGGACACTGGTCGAAAGAACCCGCTCTGCCAAATCGATCGTTATCTCACGGTTGAAGATTGTCGAACGTGCCATCAACGAGACAATTATTCCTTCTAAATCACGGACATTATCGGCTACATTACGGGCAATATAATCGACTACATCTTCAGAAATTGGTAATCCGTCTTGATGAATCTTATTCAGAAGAATATTTTTACGCAACTCATAATCAGGTTTTTCCACTTCAGCAGTAAGACCCCATTTAAAACGAGTCAACAGACGGGGTACCATACCTTCCAAAGAAACAGGAGGACGGTCAGAGGTAAGTACCAATTGCTTGTTATTTTGGTGCAGATGATTGAAAATGTGGAAAAACGTATTCTGTGTACCGGTTTTTCCTGCCAAGTCTTGAATATCATCAATCAACAATACATCTATGCTCTGATAGAAATTGATAAAATCATTGACAGTATTGCTTCTGACCGCATTCGTATACTGTACCTGGAAGAGATGAGAAGAAAGGTATAAAACCCGTGCTGCAGGATCTTTTTCCTTTATACGGATACCGATAGCCTGCACCAAATGAGTCTTTCCCACACCCGACTCACCATACAGAAACAAAGGATTAAAAGCCGTTTTCCCCGGCCGTTCAGCGATTGCTTCTCCGGCCGTACGTGCCAATTTATTGCTTGTCCCCGAATAATAATTTTCAAAATTATAAATCGGATTCAATTGTGAATCGAGTTCTTCATACACTTGTTGCTTAAACGGATCCGGAACTTGAGTTGCAGGAGATGTCACCTGCGCTACGGCATTGACAGATTTGTTAGCTCCGGCAACGACAACATCGGTTTTGGGATTTTCTACAACGCCAACTTGATATTTCAATTGCACCCCGTTTCCAAAAACGCGATACAATACCCGTTGTAGAAGATCTATATAATGTTCTTCCAGATATTCGTAAAAGAAATAAGACGGGACACCAAGGGTCAAAACATTATTGTCAAAGCTCAAAGCCTTGACCGGAGTAAACCACATATCATAAGCGCTCTCCGAAAGATTGTCTTTAATAATGTCCAAACAGCGGTCCCACAAAGTGACATGATTTGAACTCATTTTTTATCAATCAAATTTTTTTTCTATCAATCAAAACAGGATTACAAAATTTGAAATTCTTTTTAGAAAAAACAAATGGATTTTTCTTTGCTTTTTTCGAAAAGAATATAATACACTGTCTTGCAGGCACTTATAATCCGCCCTATTTTCGATACACAGAACGGCAATTTCAATATATTATCTATCTATTAATCAATAAATTACAAACACACAAAAATAAATTTCACAATAGTATAAAAATTATATTCAGACAAAATTCCTTTGCTATTTAAATAGTTTCGAGTGGATATTCCTCAATAATAGAAAAAATATATTATTTATACTGATTCTAAATAATGAAATTTATTTTTTTCTGCCGAAAAGAGAAAAGTGGACATACCGTTTGGGATTCAATCTTAGATCTATCAATAATGAGTCGGCACTTCCAACCGTATTGACCAAACCGTCGTATAATTGCTTGTCATTAAGAAGCAATCCCAACGAATTATCGTCACGATTCAATTTATAAGTAATTTCGCGTAAATCAGATAATGCCGAATCGACCGAAGTTACAGTTTTTTCCAACTCCAGTCGAGTGAGTTGAGAAGAGAACTCATTCACATTCCGGGTCAATCCGGAAACGTTATCCAATATAGGCGGTATATCCTTATCCATAATACGAGACAATCTCTTAGAGGAACTTTCGAGATCGGCCGTAAGACGATTTAAATGATCGATAGATTCTGTCAGCGCCGGATTGGTCACAATAGCCTGTATACCGGTGAGAATTGTATCTATCTTAGGAAGCATCAAAGACAGTTGCGGAATAATGTTTTCTTGAATATCCCCCAACATATCGGGTGCATTCTCTCCGATCAATGTATCTCCCGTAGAATGAAAAGTACTTACATATTTGTTCAATTGCAAATCTATCGTTGCTGTTCCCAAGAAATCGACCATCAACACGGCTTTACTCCCGGAAGGGACTTTTAGTTGACGGTCGAGACTGACTTCAACGATTACGGTACCGGGATTATCATAATTATAATTTATCTCCCTTACCAATCCGACATTGAATCCGTCTATCTCAACCGGTGTCGAAACAGTCAACCCCGTTACATTCTTATATTCTATATAATAATAGTTGGCAGGCTTCATCAGATTAATCCCCTTAAGGTACTCAATGCCTACCACTAAAATTACGGCACTCACCAATACGGCAATTGCAATTTTGATTTCTCTGGTAAAAAGTTTCTTCATATCTCGATATCTTTTCTTCTTATTGCGTTATTTGACCTTTACCCCGTCCTTAAACGAAACAATAAAGGCATCTTTAAACAGTTTCCGAACGCGTTTCAATTCTTGTAACAATTTTCCCCGGTCGGTTGTTTCCCCGTAGGTGTACTTATAAAGTCCGTTTTCCTGATAATAAGCTATCGGCGAAAGGCCTTTGAAACAAGCATTCTTTTCTCCGTATTTCTTGGGAGAAACCATAATTTGTATTTTATATACAATTTCATCTGTCGACCCGTTCGTACTCTTTTCCGTGACTTTCTTCTCTTTTGCGACAGCAGGTTGTTCGGTACGCTGACGCGATGAATCAGCCCGATCATTCGCACCTTTCCGATTTACAACGGCACTCTGTTTTCGGTCATAGTCCGATTTATAATCACAAAAAGCATTATAAATAGATTTTGCCATCTGCTGTTGTCCTCTGTCCGAAGCAAGATATGCTTCTTCATTTCTGTTCGATATATATCCGACTTCTATAAGCACACTCGGCATACTGGTATTGCGCAAGACAAGGAATCCGGCTTGGCGGACACCTCTATCAACCCTTTGCGCCGAATGTTTGAATTGTCTTTGTATGGAAGATGCTAAATTGATACTTTGTTCAAGATGTTTATCTTGCAAAAACTCAAACATGATATAAGACTCGGTAGAGTTCGGATCAAATCCTTCATAGCGTTTAGAAAAATCATCTTCCAAGAGAATTACAGAGTTTTCACGTTTGGCAACCCGTAAATTTTCTTCTGTTCTTGCCAAACCTAACGTATAGGTTTCCGTTCCATAAGCCGAACGGCTTGAGGCGGCATTCGTATGTATCGATATGAATAAATCGGCCTTAACCCGATTGGCAATATTCGCCCGTTGTTGCAATTCGACAAAAACATCTCTATCACGCGTATATACGACTTTGACATCCGGATTATTCTCCCGAATCAAAGCGCCTAATTTCAACGCAATATTTAAATTTATGGTTTTTTCCCGAATTATTTTACCTATTGCTCCGGGGTCTTTTCCGCCATGTCCAGCATCAATTACGACAACAAACTTTTTCCCTGAAACTTGAGAAGAAACAGGAAAAACGGCCAGAAAAAAAGCGATAAAAAGATATAAATAAAATCGACATTTATAGTCCATTTCCAATAATTGTATCTGAGTAAAAACAGCAATCGGCACAATATTCCGACTATCTGCATTTTATATGGGTTACAAAGATAGGAATAAAAGGGTATAAAAGAGGTTAAAGATTGATGAATTTTTATTTCTAATAGCGATTTACAACATAAAAGCTCTCCGCAATTTGAATAAAAACCGTATTTTTGTTTCATGAAAAGAAGTAAAATAATAAAAAGGGGTATTCTTGGATTTATTATCTTCTGTGTTATCGGTTGTGCCGGAAGATCTAAAAAAGAAGAGAACTCGCTTGTTGCAGAAACATATTCTATTTCATTAGAAAGATTTGATCGGGATCTTCCCCCATTTGTATCGGGCACAATAAACGACTCTCTCCGATTTATAAAAGAATATTACGATTTTCTCCCGATTTATTGTTATGGTATTTTAGACTTGCCGCAAAACGGCCCGAAAGATTCGATATACAACCAAACCGGACTAAACGAGTTTTTATCTCATCCGGCAATAAAAAAACTCTACGAAGATACCGAAACGGCATTCCAAAAAACGGATGATATCGAGATGTCTTTATCCGATGCCTTTTCAAGATATACTCAACTTTTTCCCGGGTCATACATTCCCAGAGTTCTAACTCATGTCTCCGGCTTGAACCAATCAATTATAACATCCGATTCTTTGATTTCCATTTCCTTAGACCACTATCTCGGAGCGTCATACCCGGGTTATCAAAACGTATATTATCCCTACCAACTTCCGGCTAAAGAAAGGAAGCGCATCGCTATCGATGCCATTCAGGTATGGCTCTATACGCAGTTTCCCCAAAATGATACCGACAAAACGCTTCTTGACAAGATGGTTTATGAGGGAAGTATATTATACGCGTTACAGCAAATTTTCCCGCAAAAGGAGCTAAAAGAGATACTCGGTTACTCGGATAATGACATCGCATGGTGTCAAAAAAACGAAAAGGCGATATGGGATAGAATAATCCGGCAAAGACATCTTTTTGCAACCGATTTACTTCTGAAAAACAAGTATTTGGAACCGGCTCCGTTTACATCTCCCATTTCTTCCGAATCGCCCGGACGGGTTGGACGCTGGATCGGTTGGCGCATCATATCGGAATATATGAAAAAGGAAGATTGTTCTCTTTCGCAATTATTAGAGCAGATTGACAATGGAGAACAAATATTAAAAACATCGAGGTATAAAGGATCTTAAGAATTAAGTATTATATGAGCACTATCGACAAAAAAAAACAAATTTACGGGTTATTGGGTTATCCGTTGATACACTCCTTTTCCAAAACATTTTTCAATGAAAAATTCGTTGCAGAAAATATCCCTGCCGAATACATCAATTTTGAAATCGACAATATCGAACTTATCAAAAAAGTAATTGTAGAAAACCCAGATTTACAAGGTTTGAACGTGACGCTCCCATACAAAAAAGCCGTTATTCCATATATGGACGAGATGGATGAGACCGCTCGCATGATCGGAGCTGTAAATGTTATAAAATTTATACGTGAAAAAGGGAAACTCAAACTCAAAGGATTCAATTCTGATATTATCGGATTTACAGACTCGATACAACCTTTGTTAAAACCAGAGCATAAAAAAGGATTGATCTTAGGTACAGGGGGTGCATCTAAAGCGGTTTGGTTCGGACTATTATCTCTCGGAATTACACCGCAGTTGGTCTCACGCACAGCAAAAGAAAACGTTCTCACCTATGAGGACCTTACTCCCGAAATCATGTCAGAATATACCGTAATCGTAAATACGACCCCATTGGGGATGTATCCTCATACGGCAACCTGCCCCCCTATCCCATATGAAGCATTGACTCCCAAACACTTGGTCTACGATTTGATTTATAATCCCGATCAGACGTTATTTATGGAAAAAGCGGCAAAACAAGGAGCTGCTACTAAAAACGGTCTCGAAATGTTGCTTTTACAAGCATTCGCATCATGGGATATCTGGCATCAATAGGCAATCTTTAAATTATTTTGCAACCATTTGTCCGATCAATTGTTATATAAATAGAATATTAAAAATCGACCGGACAAATGGGAATATTTATGATTTTCAATAAAAGAGTAAAACGACTATCCGTTTACCGAAAAAATTGTCGTCCGAATTTTTCAGAAACGGGAAAAGTTATTTTTGCACCAAAGACAATTCTACAATCTATTTTCCACAATTATGGAATTGTCGTCCAAATCAATAACCTCCCTACCGGCAAGTATAAATAAACATAGTCTTCCGATTAAATATTTTACTTGTTTAAATAACTGTTTATATGATGAATAAAAAAAATGTATGGAGAATTGTCGCCGTATTTATCGCTATCGTACTTATCCTTTATTGGCTATTTGCGGGGACAAAAATAGAAGAAGAAAGTGATGGAGAATATACACCGGAGGCAATAGAACAAGCTGTCCCTTAATATCCAAAAGATTCATAACATAAAAAAATCAAGGTTTTCAAAGAAAAAAAAGTGAAAATCAAAAACAAATCGAACCAAATATTTGTTATTTAGTTAGATTCTTTATATCTTTAAATACAGTTTTCTTTAAAAACCAACATATTATGAAAGCGCTCATTATTGCACAAAATGCCCAACGGATATGGTGCTTGCTTGAAAGCACTTATACCATTACGGCCAATCGAATGAAACGGACATTAGGGCTTGATGATATTGCTTTTTTTGCAGCAATCGGATGGCTGGCGCGAGAAAAAAAGATCTACTGTAACGAAGACAATGGAGTGCTGTACATCAGCAATAAACGGCCATTGGAGTTCTTCAGTTTTGGATAAGAGCTTATTTTAGCACGTAACATTAACAATCACCGGGAGTATTATTAAATTAATACTCCCGGTATTATTTTAGCACTAAGCTATAATATCTTTAATTCTCCAGAAAAATTTATGCTCAGAAAAAACAACTGTTGTCTTCTGTAGACATAAACTTATCCCCTCCCCCCAAAAAAAAGTTTCGATAGAAGTAAAAAACGACATACTTTTATCGAAACTTTTCTTTGCAATGTAACTCAATGAAAGTTAACCTTTTATTACATTACATATGTTACTTACTGGAGAGTTATGTATAATGTATAGTTTATAATTTTTTTATGCAAGGAAAACAGATTTAGTATCAGGAGCCGGTGTTTCAGTTTTTGTTGTATCTTGTTTTACCGGTTCGTCCATCCATGCAAATTCTTTTGCCGGTTCGGTCTTCGTTGTATCCTGTTTTGCAGGTTCGTCCATCCATGCAAATTCTTTTGCCGGTTCGGTCTTCGTTGTATCCTGTTTTACCGGTTCGTCCATCCATGCAAATTCTTTTGCCGGTTCGGTCTTCGTTGTATCTTGTTTTACCGGTTCATCCATCCATGCAAATTCTTTTGCAGGTTCAGTCTTTGCTGTATCCTGTTTTACCGGTTCGTCTATCAATGCAAATTCTTTTGCAGGTTCA
>CASFRL010000065.1 GCA_949297285.1 uncultured Bacteroidales bacterium | reverse complement strand
TGATCTGAATAAGAGCTGGTTGCTGACCGGAGAGGGCGAGATGCTTGTCACTTCGGAAAAGACCTCTTTGGCAACCGAGGCGGTCAGCGGTTATGGTAATGTATTCAAATCTCCGGGGATAGTCTCTATTCCCGCAAAAGTATGGGATGTGATAGAGAAGCAAGCCGATAGTTTAAAAAGTAAAGACAAACAAATCGATGACCTTATCTCTTTGCTGAAAGACCTGATCCGAAAATAAGTTCTGATACATTGTCCTGTTTTTCCATTGGTTTAAAGAGAAAGTCTGAATCCCTTTTAGAGCCGAAAACCACAGATGAATTGTTTGGCGCACGGACACCGCGTAAGCAGATTTATGATCAGATGATTACGGATATGCAACAGGCTATTCCCGATATGCCTTGGCACAATGATTTATGGGCAGAGCCCGGACATATGACCAAAGGTGCGGCAATGGGGTTATTGACACGTATCTGCTTGTTTGCCGGAGGGTATTCGTTGCGTATGGATGGAACGATACAACGGGAAGAGAATTGGAGAGATTATTATGAGTTGGCCGATCGTGTCCGCATGTTGCTCGATGCGTATCTGCTTACGGGAGATGAACGTTATAAAAGGAAAGGGTTGGCATCTTTCTATGATTTGGATCGAGAGTATCGGACAACAATGATGCGTTATTCGAAACGACCCGGTTTCCCCGATGATTTTGTGGTAGAACAGCATACGAAAACCATGAATCTGATTTTGGATGCTTTTGCCGATGATTTGAGCGATGAGTGGCGAAACAAGATTGTTGACTTGCTGTATACGATAAAAAAGACCGGGTATCTGAATTTTTATAAACAGATTGAATTCTCAGAACATACCGTTTATAAGGCTCACCTATGGCAAATGTGCGTATATACGCTCTTGTCTTCTTCTATTATTTTGGCTCCGTACAAAGACGAAGCGAAGTTGTGGGCAGAATATGCTTATGAATTGTGGCTTTACCGCAATCCGGCAGGAAGCCGGAACGATGGTGGATGGCATGCCGGGAACGGGTATTTTGGCGCCAATGAAAGGCAACTTGCCTTTACGCCGTTGTTTTTAAGTAAGTTGATGAAATATAATTATTTTGATCATCCGTGGTATCAAAATGTTTCGAAATATCTGACCTATTCTACACCTTATGGAAATCCCGGCCTTGCTTTTGGAGACGGGAGGGGGTATATCGGTAGTCATCAACCCAATCTGTCAGAAATTTTAGCACATATCTATCCCGATAATTATTGGAACTTATGGCGGATGAAGTCGAGAGAAAATGCCGGCTTCTATGATAAACGGTTGAAACTTGCCCAAGAGTCGGTATGGGGATTATTAGAAGTATGGGGCAATTACGAAACGCCTCCTTATAAATCGGTCGAAGCCCCGAAAGAGTTGGCTGCTGTTTTCCCCGATATCGGTTATGTCGGTATGCATACCGATATGGCACATCCCGAAAAAAATATATTTGTAAATTTCAGATCGTGCCCTTTTGGACAATTAAATCATGCGCATCCGGCACAAAATGCGTTTAATATTGCTTATGGGAGTGAACCTCTCTTTTGGCGAACCGGTCATTATGCTATGGCGCAGGAACATGGCCGCCAAGATTTTAAACATTCTCGTGCCCATAATACGATACTTGCCGATGGAGTAGGGCAGATATGCGATGTGAGCGGATATGGATGGATACCTCGTTTTGTTACGGGTAAAAATATTTCGTATGCTTTGGGTGATGCATCTCATGCTTATACAAAAGGAGAAGATGCTCCGGTATATGATGAACCCGGCGTTACCCGTTTCCGGAGGCATATTGTGATGCTCCGCCCCCGTTATGTCATTGTATATGACGAACTGGAAGCTCAAAAACCTATAAATTGGACATTCCGTTTGAATGCGCGGGAGAATATGCTTAAAAAAGATAAGAATGTTATATCGACTCGTAATTCCACGGCTGAGGCTGATGCCTATTTGTTTTGCAATGAACCTGTCAATAGCGAAGTGACAGACCAGTTTGTTGCCGCTCCCATAGATGTGCAGGGGAAATTGAAAAATGGGAAAGATCGCTCTGCCAATCAATGGCATTGTTCCGTTACGACAGAGCAGAAGACTCCCAAAACGAGATTTCTTGCTGTTATCGAAATAACACCGAACGGTGAGCCGAAAATGTATCGGGGAGAAATGTCACAAGACAAAGAGGGCTATTTTTATGTATCGATCGATGGCTATCGTATAAAGGCTCAAATGAACGCTGAGTATCCCTCTTATTTGGAGATTGTCAACCCTCAGAAAGAGTGTGCCTTGGTGACCGGACAAGGTTCGGCGAGTGTGACTCTGGACGGAAAGGTATATGAAGCGTCAAAAAAAGGCGCGACTTTGTTTGTCGAAAAAGATGAACGTGGTAAGGTCGTACTGACCGAAAAAACAGATATTTTGCCGGATGCTGTCATATACGGAAATAAATATTGAAAAGTAACAACCGAGTATTTATTGGCTGTTAAAAGATATGCGACTGTTTCCAAATTCTGTGGAAACAGTCGCATATCTTTTTATAGTTAAATCTTTAGATGATTCCTTGAGCCATCATGGCTTTTGCAACCTTCATAAATCCGGCAATATTTGCTCCTTTCATGTAATTGATATATCCGTCTTTTTCCGTTCCGTATTTTACGCATTGGTCGTGAATGTTGCTCATGATCTGATGAAGTTTCGCATCGACCTCTTCTGCCGACCAACTGATGTGCATGGCGTTTTGGGTCATTTCAAGTCCTGATGTTGCAACACCTCCTGCATTAACGGCTTTACCGGGACCGTACATGATGCGATGTTCGATAAATAAATCGATTGCCTCGGGACGACAACCCATATTTGATATTTCACCTACGCAGATTACACCGTTCGAGATGAGTTGTCGGGCATCATTTTCGTCCAGTTCGTTTTGGGTAGCGCAAGGAAGAGCAATATCGACTTTCTGTTCCCACGGACGTTTTCCGGGGAAGAATTGTACCCCGAATTTTTCGGCATACGGTGCGACGATATCATTCCCTGAACTACGAAGCTCGAGCATATAATCGATTTTTTCGCCGGAAACCCCATCCGGGTCGTAGATATAGCCGTCAGGTCCGGACAGCGTGACTACCTTTGCTCCTAATTCGGTAGCTTTGGTGACAGCGCCCCATGCTACGTTTCCGAATCCGCTTACAGCGATGGTCTTTCCTTTGATTTCGATACCTTTGGTCGATAACATTTGTTTTACGAAATATAAGCCTCCGAATCCGGTTGCTTCGGGACGGATCAATGACCCACCGAATTCCAGACCCTTCCCGGTAAATGTCCCGGTATTTTCTCTTTTTAATTTTTTATACATGCCGTACATGTAACCGACCTCGCGGCCGCCTACGCCGATATCACCGGCCGGGACATCCGTGTCGGGACCTATGTGCCGCCAGAGTTCGAGCATGAAGGCTTGGCAAAAACGCATGATTTCGCCGTCCGACTTCCCTCTCGGGCTGAAGTCTGACCCGCCTTTTGCTCCGCCCATAGGCAATGTGGTCAATGCATTTTTAAACGTTTGCTCAAATCCTAAAAATTTAAGAATAGATAAGTTGACAGATGCGTGGAATCTGATGCCGCCTTTATAAGGGCCTATCGCATTGTTGAATTGTATGCGATATCCCAAATTTACCTGAACATTTCCCTTATCGTCTACCCATGGTACCTTAAATGTAAATATCCGGTCGGGTTCGACAAGACGTTCTATGATTTTGGCTTTTTCAAATTCAGGGTGTTCGTTATATATTGCCTCGATAGAGAGGAGTACTTCGCGGACAGCTTGCAGATATTCCGGTTCCCCCGGATGTTTGGCCTCGAGCGATGCCATAATATCGGTTATATTCATAGCAATATGGTTTTAAAGGTTACTTATTTATTTAAGGCTTCAAAAAGCATTAAAAACTCCTATTGCAAATTTAATCATTTATGCGAATAAAAAAATTATTTTTACTAAATTTGGACATCAAAGAGCAAAAATGATTTTTGACATTTTGCAATTTGAATATAGCTAAATTGATTATGGAAACGCAAAATATAAAGCAATTATACTTAAAGGATACCTCTTTTGCTAACTTAATGCAAAAACGCATCTTTAATGTATTGCTTATTGCCAGTCGTTATGACGCTTTTATGCTTGAGGAAGACGGGCGTGTAGATGAGCAAATCTTTTTCGAGTACACTTCTTTAAATTTGAGTTCGCCTCCACGGGTTACTCAGGCGAACAGTTTTGATGAAGCCTTTCATGAACTTTCGGGCAAACGTTATGATTTGATCATTGCCATGCCGGGAATAGAGAATAGCGATACGTTCGAGAAAGCCAAAGAGATAAAAACCATTTATCCGGATATTCCGATCGTTGTGCTGACCCCATTTTCGCAAGAAGTGTCGAGGCGCATCAGCAATGAGGACCTTAGTGGTGTCGATTATGTATTCAGTTGGTTGGGAAATACCGATCTTTTATTGGCGATTATCAAGTTGATAGAAGATAAAATGAATGCCGAAGAAGATATAAACTCTGTGGGTGTACAGGTTATTTTGTTGGTAGAGGACTCGATCCGTTTCTATTCATCGATATTGCCGCATCTTTACAAGTTTGTGTTAAAGCAGTCGCAAATATTCTCGACCGAAGCATTGAACCAGCACGAGCAAATGCTTAGAATGCGTGGCCGTCCCAAAATAAAATTGGCCCGTACCTATGAAGAAGCCATTGCCATTTATAACAAATACCCCAATAATATGTTGGGGATTGTTACCGATGTCTCGTTTAAGCGAGCCGGAGAGAAAGACAAAAAAGCCGGTTTGAAGTTTTGCTCTTATGTGCGTGAACGGGATGAGTTTTTACCTATTATAATAGAATCTTCTGAAATAGAAAACCAAAAAGAGGCAATGTTTTTGAATGCTTGTTTTTTGGATAAAAACTCAAAAAAACTCCCTGTCGATTTACGGAAAACCATTCTTCGAAATTTTGGGTTTGGAGATTTTGAATTTATCAATCCGCAAACGGGCGAAGTCATTGCTACGGTATGTAATCTGAAAGATTTGCAAAATACGATAATGTCGATTCCCGACGATTCATTGTATTATCATGGTTCTCGCAACCATATTTCCCGTTGGCTTTATTCTCGGGCAATGTTCCCGATAGCCGAATTGCTTCGGCAAAAGCAGTTTACGGATATCAGTGAATCGCAAGAGATGCGACAACTTATTTTCGATGCGATTGTTCAGTACCGTAAAATGAAAAATCGAGGTATCGTAGCGATATTTCAGCGGGAGAGATTCGATAAGTATTCTAACTTCGCTCGTATCGGACAAGGATCTTTAGGCGGAAAGGGCCGGGGATTGGCATTTATCGATTCGATGATAAAGCGGCATCCTATTCTTGAAAACTATGAGGGCGTAAGTGTCACGGTGCCCAAAACGGTGGTTCTTTGTACCGACATTTTCGATGAATTTATGGAGATGAACAATCTCTATCAAGTTGCATTGTCTGACCTGCCTGATGAAGAGATTTTGAATTATTTTCTGAAGGCAAAACTACCGGATAAGCTGGTCGATGACTTTATGGCATTTTTCGAAGTCGTAGGCTGCCCTATTGCGGTGCGTTCTTCCAGTTTGCTCGAAGATTCTCATTATCAACCTTTTGCTGGAATATATTCAACATATATGATTCCTTTTCTTGAGGATAAAGATGAAATGCTCCGTTTGTTGAATGATGCCATCAAAGGCGTTTATGCTTCGGTATTTTATGCCGATAGTAAGGCGTATATGACGGCAACATCCAATGTGATCGATCAAGAGAAGATGGCGATTATTTTGCAAGAGGTAGTCGGGTCGCAGTATGGAGACCGTTATTACCCCTCTTTTGCCGGGGTAGGACGTTCTTTGAATTATTATCCGATTAATGATGAAAAAGCCGAAGATGGCGTTGTCGATGTTGCTGTCGGATTAGGAAAGTATATTGTCGATGGCGGACGCAGTTTGCGTTTTTCACCGAAGCATCCTTGCAATGTATTGCAAACCAGTACTCTCGATTTGGCGCTTAGCGATACTCAGACGCGTTTTTATGCTCTCGATCTGAAAAGTATGGGAAAGACTTTTTCTGTCGATGATAGTTTTAATTTGTTGAAATTATCTATTCGGGATGCAGAAAAAGACAACTCCTTGCGGGGAATGGTCTCGACTTTCGATCCCTATGATCAGATAATCCGCGATGGATATTATGAAGGCGGGAGAAAAGTGGTTACTTTTGCAAATATTTTGCAGCATGGCGTATTCCCTTTAGCCAAGTTATTAGAGATGATGTTGGAATTCGGTTCTAAGGAGATGGGCCGTCCTGTCGAGATCGAGTTTGCCGCCAATCTGCCTAATCACGATCATAAACATGGAACTTTATACTGGTTACAGATACGCCCTATTGTAGATACAAAAGAGATGCGCGATGACGAGATCGGTGAAGTAAAAGATGAAGATCTGCTCTTAAAAACCGATTCTGCACTTGGTCATGGTGTCATGGATAATATACGTTATATCGTATATGTGAAAAGCGAGAATTTTAGATCGTCGAATAACTCTTTGATAGCAAGGGAGATCGAAAAGATAAACAAAACCTTTGTAGAAAGAGGCGAAAATTATATATTAGTGGGACCCGGACGTTGGGGATCAAGCGATACGGCACTCGGAATACCGGTTAAGTGGCCGCATATTTCTAACTCGAAATTGATTGTTGAAACAGCATTAGTCAATTATCACATTGAGCCGAGTCAAGGAACGCATTTTTTCCAAAATCTTACCTCTTTCGGTGTCGGATATTTCACGATAAATCCTTCTTCGAAAGAGTGCTTGTTTGATGAAGAGTATTTGAATGCTTTAGAAGCCGAACAAGAAACTGGGTTCCTGCGGGTCGTACGGTTTGAACATCCGGTAATTGTGAAAATAAACGGGAAGAAAAGCATCGGCATTGTTATAAAACCGGATGTCGAAAAAGTAAAAGAAAAATAAACCTATTTTATAGAAACGGGAATGAAGTCAAAATTTATGAAGTCAATGAAACTTTTGTGGCAAGTTTCGCCGGTAGAGGAGAACACAGAAAGTGTCCTTCAGGAAAAAGAAAATACCCGTCAGGGTACTGATACCGATCCGGCATTGGCAAAAGAATATGTACAGGCTCTTATCGAAAAACAGATACCGCAACCTTTATTGGATAAGATGGCCGATCTTATCAACGAATCTATTCCCGAATTGGTCCGTCAGTCGATCGATAAAGAAGCCGAAAAGCAGAATATATATAACCATTTGTTAGTCCCGTTTACCGATTATATACAGTTTATATACGAGAAAATACAGACAGAAGGACTTTCTCAATGGAAACAAGACGAGTCTCGCCTGAAAGATCAAGTAAAGGAATTGAACGATTATATTCGGGAGCTTTCTGCTAAACAAGAAGAATTTCAGAATCAGTATTTGAGCGCTGAACGGCAAAAAAGAGCATTGGGCGAACGGGTGCATGAGTTGGAAATGCGGATCGTGACTTTTGAGGCTGAAAAAGAGCAGAGCGATATGGAAAAAAGCGCTTTGAACAATAAACTTAAAGTCGCGGCTGTACAAGAAAAAAACAGAGCCGACGAGTTGTTGGCCTTACAAGAAGAAAAATCTCATCTCGAACAACGGTTAGAAGAGATACAGCAAATCGGAGCATCTTTTCCAGAAAAGTTGCAGGAAGCCAATCAGGAGGTCGATCGTTTACGGCAGCAATTGGATGCAGCCATGGCTCAACAAAACGAAAAAGAGAAAGCTTTCGGCATTTTACAAACCGAGAATGCCGAGTTGCAAGAGAAATGCAATCGTGCTGCTTCTGAAAATGAAGAATTGCACGACTCTTTGACAAAAGTGTTGCATGCCAAAGAGGATGCTGTGCGACAAGCGGTCGAACGTGAGGAGATGTTGAAACATAAGATCGATGCTTTGTCACTTGAGAAAGAGAAATTTGCGACTTTATCTGTTTCTCGGGACAGCGAAATAGAATCTGTACGGAATAAAATAACCGAATTATCTCAAGAATTAGAAAAATATAAAGAAACCGATACGGCATTGCATGATGCGGTCGAAGAGGCGTCCCGCCTGAAATCTTCTCTGTTGGCATCCGAACAACAATTGCAGGCATTGGAGCAGGATATAGAAAATAAGGCACAAGAAAATACAAATCTGCAAGCACTTATAGATGAATTGAAAGACAAAGTCGTCCATTTGGAGAAGGAAAAAGAACAGGTCTCTGCTTTATTGCAGGAAAAATCGGAAGAAGCGAGTGCGCAGCAGTCTTTGTCTGAAGAACTTGAAGTAAGCCGTCAGAATATTGCAGACCTTAAGCATCAGTTATTGGTCGCCAATGATATGCTGACTGCTGTGAAATCTCAGCGGCAGGATTTATTTGCTGAAGTGGAGAAGGAAAAGACTTCCCGGATGGAGTTGCAGCAAAAGTTGACAGTTGCAGAGAATAGCGTACGGCAGTTTGAGAGTGACCAACAGATCGATCGGAAAAATATTCGGGCATTGACGGCCGAGATCGATGAATTGAAAGATGCGTTGAGAAAAAGTGATCGGAATAGTAGTTTCTTGGATGAACCGGAAGAACTCGATTGGCTGGTGCCTACGCGCCCCGATACTCCAGAAGAGATTGCCCGGAAAAAAGCTGAGAAAAAACTTCAGGAAGAGTTGGTCGAAGAAGAGAAGAAAGTGGTAGAAAAGCCCGATCCTTCACAAATGAGTTTATGGTAATCAATAATAAATATAAGTAAAGATGCACAAGATCGAAGTTTCTACATTGAAAGAAAATTTCATAGACCTTATAGGTAAACAGTGGATGTTAATTACGGCCGGGAATATGCACCATTATAATACGATGACGGCCAGTTGGGGAACTGTCGGTTTTTTATGGGGAAAACCGGTCGTGTGTGTGGTAATTCGTCCTCAGAGATATACTCTCGAGTTTGTAGAAAAAGAAGACTGTTTTACGCTATCTTTTTTTGATGAGAAATATCGGGATGCACTTAAATTGTGTGGAACAAAATCGGGACGAGAGGTCAATAAAGCCGAAGCTGCCGGTATAACACCGTTCGAACCGTCTTCGGGCTGTGTCGCTTTTAAAGAGGCCCGACTGATTATGAAATGCCGCAAGTTGTATTCGGACCAATTGCGAGAAAGCTCTTTCCTTGATAAGTCGATTTTAGAGACATGGTATCCTTCCCGCGATTTCCATAAAGTATTTATCGGGGTTATAGAAGAGTTGTGGGAAGAATAACATTAATTTGCTAATGATTGCCCGTCTACTTCAGAGGAATCTTTTTTTTCTTCGATTACCATCGATAAAATTGTTTGTAAAAATTTGATTTGTTCTGTTGGTAGATTTCGGGCTATGGTCTCTATCATTATGGCAATTTCTTCAAGCGTAAAGGTTGCTCCTCCTGTGATGGTATGTGACATTTCACTAAAGAAGATGCCATAATTTACATGTTCTTCTTCGCACTTTTTTTGTAAAGCAATAGCCAGCTTTTTTATTTCATTCATAGTGCCGGTTTTTATGAATTAAAATTTCTGTTATCTATTTATTAAGAGTGATGACAAATTTTCAGAATTTTGTATATTCGTTACTGCAAAACTAACAAAATAGTTCTATGCTTTCACGCAAATAAATACAAATTTATTGATTAAATATTATTTTAACATGGCTGTGACGAAAAAAATTATCTATTCCGGAGACAAATTCAGAGAGTATTTAACCCGGCATAAGATAACTTATCAAGAGGCTTCGCTGCAATTGGGTATAGATAAGAATACAATCGGAAAAGCAGTCAGAGGGGGTAACCTGAATTTGAATGTTTTATTAACGATTTGTAATTTTTATCGTTTAGACATTTCAGATTTTTTTAAAACAGAGGTAGTTTCAGATAAAGATACCGAGAAGTATCCTGTCCCGGAGTCATTGCCCGGCTTTTCTGAAACCGATTCTCTTGTGGCAGAGAATGTCGCCGAATATATTGTCAGAGACAAAATCCCTTCGGAGGTAGAGGCGTTGATCCTTTCTAAGGATAAAGAGATTTTGTTGTTGCAAGAGATGAATAATTTATATAAAGAGCGTCTCGATCTTCTTCAAAAGAAACTACTTTCTATTTGATCCTATTTTTGTAGTTTTTTGAAGATGAAATTATTCCTATATCGGGTATATGATGCAAATTTTTCGAAAAAATGTTGCGGTGTATCTTAAAAAATATATTCCGGATAATTATTGATCCGAAGCAGATTGTTTGACATTTGACTAATCTTATTTTTTACCCACGTATATAGAGCATATACCAAAGGTTAATTTTTTGCAGAAGGTTTTATTAAATCCGGCTTTACGGAATATATTCAACATCTCATCTCCTTGTGGAACAGCTGCGATCGAACGAGGCAGATATGTATAGGCTTGGCTGTCTTTGCTGAATAGTTTCCCCATCAGCGGAATGATATGGAAAGTATATAGCCGGTAAAGTTGTTTGAGGGGGAAATATTCCGGAGTAGAAAGTTCGATTACCATTAATGTGCCGCCGGGTTTCAGTACACGATACATTTCAAGATACCCTTTTTCCAAATGTTCAAAATTGCGAACGCCGAACGATACCGTAATGGCGTCGAATGTATTGTCTGCAAATGAGAGCGAAAGGCAATCTTCGCAGACAAACTTTATCTTTTTCTGGAGGTTATGTTCTTTTATCTTTTTTCGGGCGATCTCGAGCATCCCTTCAGACAAATCTGCTCCTGTGATACTTTTGGGAGAGAGCATTTTTTCCATAAGCAGAGGCAGGTCTCCCGTTCCGGTTGCAATATCGAGGATAGTTTCCGGCCGGTATGTTGCAAGCAATTTCATGGCCGTGTATCTCCAACATCTGTCTATGCCGAAAGTCATCAGCTTGTTCAATCTGTCGTATGTTGGTGCTATCGTGTCGAACATCTGCTTGATTTGGGAACTTTTTGAGTCGTTCTCGTTGTAAGGGACGATCGATTCTGCTTTGTACTTATCCATAAAGCGTATTTATTTAAAGAATAACCGCAAAAGGCAATAAAAACATTGTGACGTTTTTTTGCCTTTTACGGTATATGTTTTCCCGAATGTTTTTTATCGTTTGTTCAGAAATTCTGTAACATTTCGTTCTATACGGGAGGCAACATCTTCGGTATCGGCTTTAATGAATTTTTCGCCTACGATGTGCTCATAAAGTTCGATATATCGATCCGATACGCTTTCGCAGTATGCCGGTGTCATTTCAGGAACTTTTTGGCCTTCTTTCCCTTGAAATCCGTTTTGGATAAGCCATTGACGGACAAACTCTTTTGAGAGTTGGCGTTGTTCTTCTCCTTTGGCAAGACGTTCGGCATAACCATCAGCATAAAAATAGCGGGAAGAGTCGGGTGTGTGAATTTCATCGATCAAGATGATTTTTCCGTCTTTTTTCCCGAATTCATATTTGGTATCTACAAGGATCAACCCTTTTTTTGCTGCAATTTCTGTACCTCTTTTAAAAAGAGCCTGCGTATATTTTTCGAGTTGTTCATAATCTTCTTTAGAAACGATACCCTGGGCGATGATCTCTTCTTTCGAGATATTTTCATCGTGACCTTCATCGGCTTTGGTTGTCGGAGTAATGATCGGAGTTTCGAATTTTTGATTTTCAATCATACCTTCAGGCAGTGTAATTCCGCACAACGTCCGGTCTCCAGCCTTGTATGCACGCCATGCACTTCCCGTCAGATAACCGCGGATCACCATTTCGACTTTAAAAGGTTCGCAGCGTACGCCGACGGTCACCATTGGGTCTGGAGTAGCGATTTTCCAGTTTGGGACAATGTCAGAAGTTGCATCGAGAAATTTCGCTGCAATTTGGTTCAAAACTTGTCCTTTGTACGGAATACCTTCGGGCAGAATTACATCGAAAGCCGAAATACGGTCGCTGGCAACCATTACCAATAACTCATCGTTGATGTTGTACACGTCACGTACCTTTCCGTGATATACGCTTTTTTGACCCGGAAAATTAAAATCTGTTTTTACCAAAGCATTTTTCATTTCTGTAATACTGTTATGTTGTTATTCTTCTTTTTTCTTTTTGTTTGTTTCCGATGCCGTTTCCGATCTCAGTTCTTTCCTGCGTTTCTCGTCAAACTTCTCATAGGCCTCGACAATCTGTTGTACCAATTTGTGGCGGACAATATCTTTTTTCCCGAATTCCACTTTTTCGATTCCCTTTACATCTTTCAATATTTTGATAGCTTGCACCAATCCCGAAATTTGAGAAGGGGGGAGGTCTATCTGGCTCATATCTCCGGTAATGATCATTTTGGCATTCAATCCTAACCGGGTAAGGAACATCTTGATTTGATGGGTTGTGGTATTTTGGGCTTCATCAAGGATAATGACAGCATCGCTTAGTGTCCGTCCGCGCATAAATGCCAGAGGTGCGATTTGTATGATATTGTTTTCCATCAAATCTCTTAATTTGGCACTGGGAATCATATCTTGCAATGCGTCGTAGAGCGGTTGCAGGTAAGGATCGATTTTATCTTTCATGTCACCCGGGAGAAATCCGAGCTTTTCGCCGGCTTCTACGGCGGGTCTGCTTAAGATTATTTTTTTTACCTCTTTGTTTTTCAATGCCCTTACGGCCAAAGCGATAGCGACATAAGTCTTTCCGGAGCCGGCAGGTCCTAAGGCAAACACCAGATCGTTCGACTCAAATGCCTTTACCAGTTTTTGCTGGTTTTCGGTACGCCCTACGATCGGTTTCCCGTTAACACCGTGGATAATAAGATGTTCTTGTTTTATTTCGACCGGATTTTGCCCTTTGACAATATCGATAATAATCTCTTCGTTGAGGATGTTATATTCGGCGCAATATTTCTCCAGTTGTTTTATTTTGTTTTCAAAAACCGATGTCTCGTTTTCATCTCCGATTACCTTGATAACCATTCCCCGGGCGGCAAAGCGCAACTTCGGGAATAAGGTTTTTATCAGTTGTATGTTGCAGTTATTGATTCCGTAAAATACAACCGGGTCGATATTTTCCAAAATTATTATTTTCTCGATCATCCGGCAAGTTGGTCTCCTTTTGTTGAGTTGTATTTTATTATTTACAAATGGTTTTATCTTTATACGGTTGCAGTTTCTGATTGCATGGGCAAAGGTAATAAATAAAGCATATATTTTTTGTATTTGAGTAGATAAAAGATAAAGACTTCTACCGATTATTTGTGCATCTCCTATTTGCCGAGGATTGATTGTTGCCCGTATAAAACAGAAATCGCCGGAGATAATTTATCCCCGACGGTTTCTATTTCGAATGAAATTATTTTCTCTTATCAGAATAAGCTCCATGTTACGGTGAGCCCGGCCATAACGATTGCTACCATGCTCATGAGCTTGATCAATATATTTAAACTCGGTCCTGATGTGTCTTTGAAAGGATCACCTACGGTATCGCCCACTACGGTTGCTTTATGTACATCGCTACCTTTGCCTCCGAAGTTGCCCTCTTCGACATATTTTTTTGCATTATCCCAAGCACCTCCGGCGTTTGCCATGAAGATGGCCAAAACAAAACCTGAGCTCAATCCACCAATCAATAGGCCGATAACGCCCGGTACTCCGAAGATAAGACCTGTTGCAATCGGCGCGATAATTGCCAATAATGAAGGAAATACCATTTCCCGTTGAGCTCCCTTTGTCGATATGGCTACGCAACGGGCATAGTCGGGTTCGGCTTCTCCGGTAAGAATTCCTTTGATTTCACGGAATTGTCGACGGACCTCTTCTACCATGTGGGCAGCGGCACGTCCTACGGCATTCATCGTGAGTCCACAGAAAAGGAATGCCATCATAGAACCGATAAATATTCCGGATAATACTTTAGGATTCATCAATGTCACGTCATAGTAGTACATAAAATCTACAAATGTCGCTTTATGGGTCTCTATCATACTGCCATCGGCAAATATCAGAATTTCTTCTCCGATGCGGCTTAATCCGATTCTTATCTCTTCAATATAAGAGGCCAATAGAGCCAGTCCGGTCAAGGCTGCCGATCCAATGGCAAAACCTTTTCCCGTCGCTGCAGTCGTGTTGCCTAAAGAGTCTAAAGCATCGGTCCGTTTTCTGACTTCTTCTCCCAATTCGCTCATTTCGGCATTTCCTCCGGCGTTGTCAGCGATAGGTCCATAGGCATCGGTTGCCAAAGTAATACCCAACGTCGATAGCATACCGACTGCTGCAATACCGATTCCGTAAAGCCCCATGGAGATATTGGCAAAATCAAATCCTGATGCAAACCAATAGGAGAGAATAATGCCTACGACTACGGCCAATACCGGAATAGTTGTCGAGATCATTCCCAGGCCGATACCTGAAATAATTACTGTTGCCGGACCTGTTTTCCCGCTTTCCGAGAGTTTTTGTGTCGGTTTATACGATTGTGAAGTGTAATATTCGGTCGAACGGCCTATTACAACACCGGTCAGCAACCCTATTACAACGGCACAGGATATAAGTATCCAGTTATCGAGTTGCAAAATCCACAAAATTAGAAATGTTGCGGCGATGATGAGTACCGAACTGAGGTTTGTTCCCAATGAAAGGGCCTTGAGAAGATCTTTCATTTTTGCATTTTCTTTGGTGCGTACCGAGAAAATTCCGATGATGGATAAAATAATTCCTACGGCAGCAATCAGCATCGGGGCTATAACGGCCTTGAATTGCATGTCGATATCGCCGCTGCCGATAAAAGCAGCCGCACCAAGTGCCGAAGTTGCCAATATAGAGCCACAATATGATTCGTACAAGTCTGCACCCATACCGGCAACATCTCCTACATTATCACCGACATTGTCGGCAATGGTTGCCGGATTGCGCGGATCATCTTCGGGGATACCGGCTTCGACTTTCCCGACAAGATCGGCTCCCACATCGGCAGCTTTGGTGTAGATACCTCCACCGACACGGGCAAATAAGGCTTGTGTAGAAGCTCCCATTCCGAAAGTCAGCATGGTCGTCGTTATAACGCATAGTTTACTTGCCGGGTTTAATATATCTGCCGGTATGCAGTGATCAAGTAGAATATACCAGAATGAAATATCGAAGAGACCTAATCCCACAACGACAAGTCCCATAACGGCTCCGCTTCGGAAAGCGACCGTCAATCCTCCATTCAAAGAAGAACGTGCCGCATTTGCGGTTCTGGCCGAGGCATAAGTTGCAGTTTTCATCCCTAAAAACCCTGATAATCCGGAGAAAAATCCTCCGGTCAGAAATGCGACGGGAACCCATGAATTCTGGAGATTAAACCCATATGCCATGATCGAGAAGAGAATTACCAGTCCCAAGAAAACCAACCCTACCACTTTGTATTGCTGTTTTAGGTAAGACATGGCGCCTTTACGTACATACTTCGCAATTTTTTGCATGGTTTCTGTACCTTCGCTTACTTGCATCATTTGTTTATAAAAATACCACGCCAGAATCAACGCGATGATCGAAGAGGCTGGGACCAGCCAGAATAGTGTATGCTCCATTGTACTTTTAGATTTAAAGATTTTTGTATAAAAATATCCATTTCTGATGATAAAACAAACTTGTATCTACTAAATTATTTTAAAGACGTGCATAATTTTGAATAAGAGGAGTATGCTCTTGGGACCAGCTGGAAGGGAAAGCCCGTTATGAATAAAAATACCGGAAGTCTCTTGCCGTACGTAAAATATACTTCCTATCCTTTATGCCAATGCGATCGTTATTAGAATATATACACTCTTGTTTTACAAAGTAATATAGATAATAGAAAAGTTAAAATAATAAAAAAGATTGATTCTTGCAGGTTACATTCTATTCTTTTTTTCTCTAATTTTGCTCCGAAAAACGGGAATATAGGGTATGCAAATGGAGATTTACACAATCTGTTACAAGAATAAAATTCATGATTTCCACACATGGGGTATAGCGGCTTTGATTTAATCTTTATATCTTTCCTAAAATTATATTCATTCGAAACAATAAAATAATCAGTTAATTTATGAGCAAAAAGAAAAGGCTCATAGGATTGTTGTGTATCACAATCCTATGCAGTCAGAGTGTATGTGCCCGAACTCGACAGATGGGCATAGAGGAATTGTTCCGTCTTGCAGACGAACAAAGCGAAAGTATTCAAACATATAGAACCGGAAAGGATGTGGCCGATGAAGCCCTGAAAGCGGCCCGGGCACAACGGCTTCCGGATGTGAATGTGTCTCTTTCTGCCAGCTACTGGGGCAACGGTAAGATATGGGATAGAGACTTCGGTAATGCCATGACGGTGGATATGCCGCACTTCGGCAATAATTTTGCCTTGGAGGCACAGCAGGTCATTTATGCAGGCGGGGCGATAAGCAGCGGCATTAAACAAGCCGAACTTGGCAAGCAATTGGCCGAACTATATCTGCAAAAAAATATTCAGGAGATACGTTTTCTGCTTGTAGGCCACTATCTTAACCTTTACAAACTCGACAACCAGATCGTGGTGCTGCAAAAGAACATGGAACTCACGGACGAAGTCATCGCCAACATGAAAGCCCGTAGGGAGCAAGGTACTGTCTTGAAAAACGACATTACACGTTATGTATTGCAGAAAGAACGGCTGAACCTGCAACTTGCAAGAGCGAAGGATGCTCGGAAAATATCCAATCATCAGTTGGTGACTACCCTGCATTTGCCTGAAGATACAGAGATATGTCCCGACATATCTTTATTGGAAAAGCAAATTCTGACCTTGACAGAGGATGAATGGCAAAATATGGCGGAAACAAATAACATCGTTCTGAAACAAGCTCAAGCGACGGTCAAGTTAAAAGAACAGATGGTAAGGCAGGAACGTTCAGAGCAGCTTCCGCATATATCTATCGTAGCGGCAGACCATTTGGACGGCCCGATTACCATAGAAGTGCCGGTGTTGAACAATAATTTTAATTATTGGTATATAGGAATCGGGTTGAAATACAATATTTCCTCCTTATTCAAGAATAACAAGACCCTCAAACAGGCGCAACTGAGTGTGCGTCGGGCGCAAGAACAATATCTGTTGGCACAAGAACAGGTAGAAAACAGCGTACAGGAGGGGTATGTAAATTTTATGACGGCTTTTACCGATTTCCGGACGCAGGAAAAAAGTGTAAGGCTGGCCGATGAAAACTATCATGTTACCGATAACCGTTACAAAAATGAAATGGCCTTGTTGACCGATATGTTAGACGCAAGTAACATGAAACTCGATGCCGATTTGGGTTTGGTGAATGCCCGCATAAACATCCTGTACAACTATTATAAAATGAAATACATTACGCATACATTATAAATTCAAGAACATTATGATGAAAAGAAAAACAAAAAAACTGATTTACAATGTGGTCGTTATTGCATTGCTGGTGATTGGAATAGCATACGTCTGTTCCCGTTTTATTCACTTGGGGAATGTGGAATATACCGACAATGCCCAAGTAAAACAACACATTACCCCTGTCAATACACGCGTGCAGGGTTTTATCAAGAAGATTTATTTTGAGGAATATAAACCGATACATAAAGGGGATACCATGCTTGTGATTGAAGATTCGGAGTTTAAGTTGCGGTTGGCACAAGCCGAAGCAGATTTGGCCAATGCCTTGGCAGGACAGCGAGTCACGAATGCCGGAATAGCCACTACACAAAACAACCTGACTGTCAATGATGCAACCATAGAAGAGGTCCGGGTGCAAAAAGCCAATGCGGAGCGTGAATTGCGTCGGTATGAAAAACTGCTTGAGGAAGATGCTGTTACCCGGCAACAGTATGACAACATAAAGACTGCATACGATGCCATCAATGCCCGCTATGAGCAGGTTATCCGCATGAAACACTCTACTTCATTGTCTAAAGACGAACAGGCACACCGGTTAGGGCAAAACGAGGCGGCCATCCGTTTGGCGCAGGCTTCCGTAGATTTGGCGCGTCTGAACCTTTCCTATACCGTTATAGTCGCTACTTGCGACGGAATGACAGGTCGCAAGGATATACACGAGGGGCAACTGGTGCAGCCCGGCCAGACAATGGCGGAGATTGTAGACAACAGTGACCTTTGGATTATTGCCAATTATCGGGAAACTCAACTCCCCCATATCAAAGAAGAGGCTGAGGTTACCTTTACGGCAGATGCCGTTCCGGGTATAGTCTATAAAGGTATTGTCGAATCTATTTCCGACGCAACAGGAGCGGCTTTCTCTTTAATACCGCAAGGCAATGCTACCGGAAACTTCGTGAAGGTAGAACAACGGGTACCCGTCCGCATTCGTTTGCAAGGCAATGATGCCGACAAAGTGGGACGTTTGAGGGCCGGATTCAATGTCGAATGTAAAGTGAAATACTGATATGAGCGGAACTGCACAGACCATACCTTTCTCTATGCCCATGTTCAGAAGCTTTGTTCCTGAAAGGATACGGCCTTGGATTTATATACTCCTTGCCGTTACCTTTCAATTTTCAGGCGGGCTTTACCTCGGTACTTTAAATCAGATGATGGGAGAAACGTCTCTCATGAGAGAAGATCTCCAGATGTGCCTTTACGCAAATCTGGCCGGAATGGCTATTTATTTCCCTTTGCTGTTCCGCATGAAGTTCCGTTTCACGAATAAGACATTGCTGTGTGCGGCGGCTACGGGCGTATTGCTTTGTAATCTGCTCGCACCACACATCACCTTTCTGCCTTTGCTTTGGCTGATATGCTTCATTGAAGGAGTGTGCAAGATACAAGGCACGTTTGAATGTATGTCCAACATTCAACTCTGGATGACGCCGACTCGTGATTTTACGGTGTTTTTTCCGATGTTGCATATTATCATTTTAGGAAGTATGCAACTGTCCGACATACTGGCCACCTATTTGATGTATTATTATCATTGGGACTATATGCAGTTATTCATGTGCGGTATTATGATGATAGATCTGCTGGTTTTGACCGTATGCACACGGCATTTCCGTATGTTCAAGAAACTTCCTTTATTCGGCATAGACTGGTTGGGGGCTATACTTTGGGCGATGCTTTTGCTGGAGATTGCATACCTGTTTAATTACGGCGACTGGTACGATTGGTGGAACAGTCCTGTTATCCGCCAATTAAGTATTGTCGTTATAGTTACCTTCTTTTTCTGTGTCTGGCGTATGTTTACCATACGTCATCCGTATTATGAACCGAAAATGTGGACATACCGGCATTTGCTGCCTATCCTCATATTGATTACTTTAGTCGAGATGATTCTCGCTACCGAACACGTATTGGAGGAGACTTATTTGGGCGAAGTAATGCATTATGGTACTCTGACAAGCGTACAACTGGATTGGCCTGCACTTGCCGGAGTTTTAGGAGGATGCCTGTTTGCCTATTGGTGGATGCACGTAAAACATTTCAACTATCTACGGTTGATTATCGTAGGGCTTGGCGGTATAATATGCTATTTATCGGGAAGCTATTTCTTAATCTCGCCAGACATTCATATCTCTCAACTCTATCTTCCGATAATCTGCCGTGGTTTTGCATACGCAGTGCTCAGTGCAACCTTTATGACTTGTTTGGAAGAGATTATGAGTTTTCAGCACTTCTTTCAGGCATTGTCTGTGTTCAATATGCTGCACATGATTATGGGTGGAGTAATCGGAGCTGCTGTTTTTACACGAGGATTGGCCTATTGCCTCCCTGACAACATAGCACGTTACGGAGCTGCCATAGATGGCGTGGCTTCAAGTAAAATCTGGCTTTCCATTCCGCATTATATGGAAACATTCTTAACACAAATGACAGAAATCAGTATTAAACAGATTTATGGATGGGCGGCCTATGCCTGCATCTTCCTCTTTTTTCTTTTCCTGCTGTATGATATGCCCATACGAAGAGAACTCAAACAAATACCGAGTTGGCAGAAAGTCAGAAAAGCGGTTGCCGAATCCTTTGATTACAAGAAAAGGTGATAACTTCTGTCATATTGATTAAAAATCCACCGGCCAAATCTTTGAAGATTTGGCCGGTGGATTTTTTTTATAGATTTTCGTTCTGATGTTGTACCTTTTTCACTAAAATCCCGAAATTTTTTCGGATCGTGTTAATTTTTCTTTTTTCCGAATAATCTGAGAATTTCACCGATCCATAAAACTAATGATGTAGAACCGATAATCATCGCCCAATCTTGCCAAGAAAGCGCAACGGTTCGGAATACATCCCCACCGAAAGTGACGATAAAAAATTGACCGATGATAATTAACAGTGCGACGGTGATAAATCCGGTATCGTGAAACAATCCGTGGAATGCTGATTTTCCGGTTGCGAAAGCTTTGGCATTGAACAGGTTCCAGAATTGCAGCATGACAAAGATCGTAAAGAAACAAGATAAATCATGACGGGATATTTCTCCTTCGGCATTGGTAAAATAATAGAGCAATCCCATTAAAGTTGCTACGAAAGCCAAACCTACCCATAATATCTGGTTTCTCATCGAAGGGGTAATGATAAAGGCTTCGTTTTTACGTGGTTTGTCTTTCATCACTTCTTTGTTGGGAGGCAATGAAGCCAAGGCTCCGGCAGCAAAAGTATCCATGATGAGGTTTACCCATAGCATTTGTGTAACGGTAAGTGGCAATTCGTGACCGAATATCGATCCCAAGAATACGATGGCCAATGCGACGACATTGATTGTAAGCTGGAATAATAAGAATCGTTGGATGTTCTGGTATAAAGAGCGTCCCCACATGACGGC
>CASFRL010000064.1 GCA_949297285.1 uncultured Bacteroidales bacterium | reverse complement strand
TTTACGCTCTCTTTTTAGGTCTTGACGTTGACTTTTTCGTCTCGTACTACATTGTCTATTGTAAGTTGTTCAATGATCTCTTCTTTGTCTCTCCCTTTTTCTGGTCCGAAAAGGGTTACAAATTTAATCGCTTTCCCGGGGGTTTCCAAATTTTATGAGTCTTTTTTTCTCTTTCTGGCCGTTCCTCCGAAAAGCGAGTGCAAATGTAATGCTTATTTATATTCCTCTCCAAATTTTTTCCAAACTTTTTTTGAAAGTTTTTAAGCGAAAAATATTCAATAAGCTAATCTCCAAATAGTTATACAGATATTTTTTTTAGAATGGCAGATCATCATCGGATGGGCCCGGATCGAATGAAGGAGGCGGAGGTACCGACCCTTCTACTCCGGCTGCGGGAGCAGTCATATTAACCTTATCGATTTTCCAAGCGCTGACATTGGTATACCACCTACCGTTATATTCCCGGCTTTCGATATCACAACTCACAACGACCTCATCTCCGACCGACATAGGGAATTGATCTACACGATCCCCAAAAAGTTGAAAACAGACTTTACGAGGATATTGTTCGCCTGTTTCCAATATATATTCTTGTTTTTTCCACTCTCTGCCACTTGATTGGCTGACACCGCTTTGCAACGGCAATATCTGAACAATGCGTCCTTTTATCTCCATGATTACTGTACTATTTTTATATCATAAGGCGACAAAGATAATGAATTAGCTGCGAATATAAATGGATGAAGATAAGAATAAATCAAATTTTTATCTCTTAAAAATGATAATTCGGACTTCTTTTTTACAAAAAATAAATATAAATTACATGTATAAAGCAAGAAGTTGAGGAATTCGATTTATATTTGCAACTTAAATTAGTTAGCAACAAAAGTTTAAATGGAAGATCAAAAGATTTTATTGCAAAAAATAGTAGAAGGAATTCAAGAGAAAAAAGGTAAAAAGATTATAACGGCAGACTTGTCTGCCATAGATTCGGCTTCGGCAGAGTATTTTATTATTTGCGAAGGAGGATCGACGATGCAGGTATCTGCCATTGCAGATAATATACGCGAATATACTCAACAGGAAACAGGAATCAAGCCGTTCGGTTATGACGGATATCAAAATTCGCAATGGATTGTTTTAGACTACGGAAATATTTATGTTCATGTGTTTTTACCTGAATATCGAGAATATTACAAATTGGAACAATTATGGAGTGATGCCAAATTGACAGCTCATCCGGATGTGGAATAATTATTGTTTCTGTTAATTTCAAAAAACAATATTCTGAATTTATATGGAGAATCATTCGAAACCTCAAGGTCCCAATAATAAAAAGCCTAAAATGGTCCGGATTAATCTATACTGGATGTATGCATTGATCGCTTTGACATTAATCGGACTTTATTATTTTAACGGCAGTTCCAGTTCAAAAGAGGTCACTTGGTCTGAATTTGAAAATATTGCCCGCAACAACGGTATAAAACAAATTGTTGTTTATACGAACAAAGATTATTTGGAGGCATATATCAATGATAGTACTGCTCAAGCGATATTTAAGACTACGGCTGACAAAATAGGGAAAAATCCTAAAATATACACCAATATAGCATCGGCCGACGCTTTTGACAAAAATGTAGAAACCTGGCGTAAGGAAAATGGATTTAAAGCGACGGTCAGATATGATAAGAGCAGCGATTTTTCGAATATGTTGTTCTCGTTTTTGCCCATTATTCTGCTATTTGCGTTTTGGTTTTTCATGATGCGACGAATGTCGGGCCAAGGCGGAGGCAGCGGAGGTGTATTTAATGTAGGAAAAGCCAAAGCCCAACTTTTTGACAAAGAGGGACCGGTACAAGTATCTTTTAAGGATGTTGCCGGATTATCGGAAGCCAAACAAGAGGTTGAAGAGATTGTCGAGTTTTTGAAAAACCCGGCACGCTATACCGATCTTGGCGGTAAAATTCCTAAGGGAGCTTTGCTTGTAGGCCCTCCGGGAACGGGGAAAACGCTACTTGCCAAAGCTGTAGCGGGCGAAGCCAATGTTCCGTTTTTCTCTTTATCCGGATCGGATTTTGTCGAAATGTTTGTCGGAGTGGGAGCTTCCCGTGTACGGGATTTGTTCCGTCAGGCTAAAGAGAAAGCGCCGTGTATCGTATTTATCGACGAAATAGATGCTGTGGGACGTGCCCGGGGGAAAAATCCCAATATGGGCTCAAATGACGAACGTGAAAATACATTGAACCAGCTACTGACCGAGATGGATGGTTTCGGGTCGAATAGCGGAGTCATTATATTGGCTGCCACCAACCGTGCAGATATTCTGGATAAAGCGTTATTACGGGCCGGGCGTTTTGACCGTCAGATCTATGTGGAATTACCCGATTTGAATGATCGGAAAGAGATTTTCAAAGTTCATTTACGGAATGTCAAAATCGATGATTCGGTAGACGTAGATTTGTTAGCCCGCCAAACACCGGGATTCTCGGGAGCTGATATTGCCAACGTATGTAATGAAGCGGCTTTGATAGCCGCTCGTAAAGGGAAAAACTATGTTCAGAAACAGGACTTTATGGATGCCGTAGATCGTATTGTCGGCGGTCTTGAGAAACGTACCAAGATAACAACTGCCGAAGAAAAGAGGTCTATTGCCATTCATGAAGCGGGACATGCTTCTTTAAGTTGGTTTTTACAGTATGCCAATCCGTTGGTCAAAGTTACGATCGTTCCGCGTGGTAAAGCATTGGGTGCAGCCTGGTATCTTCCGGAAGAACGGCAAATTACGACAAAAGAGCAGATGCTGGACGAGATGTGTGCAACATTGGGTGGACGTGCAGCCGAAGAACTTTTTATCGGACGCATCTCTACCGGGGCCGCAAATGATCTGGAACGGGTTACCAAACAGGCTTATGCAATAGTTGCCTATTTCGGAATGAGTGCTGAATTGCCTAATCTTTCTTATTACGACTCGACGGGACAAGATTATGGTTTTACCAAACCTTATAGTGAAGAGACCGCACGTATGATAGATAAAGAGGTGAGCCGTATTATAAATGAACAGTATGATCGTGCAAAATCTATCTTGTTAGAAAAGGCTGAGGGACATAAACAACTTACGCAAGTTTTACTTGAACGTGAGGTTATTTATACAGAAGATGTGGAACGAATTTTCGGGAAACGGCAATGGGCTTCTCGCTCGGATGAGATTCTAAACGAGAGCGGGGCGTCAAAAACTCAAGCCGATTCGGACGTTAAGGATAATGAAAATCTTGACAATGTAGCAACAGAAAAAAAAGATCAAGATAATACACCGACTGACGATACCGAAACTTCAAATAAAGAATAACTCACAACAATTTTATTCAGAGTTGTCGCAATAACTGCGACAACTTTGTTGCTTATATACAAACGAAAATCAAGCAAGATATTAACTATGGACAAATTAATTATCAACAGTTTTGAAGAATTTGAAAAGTATGTCGGGAAAGAATTAGGCACATCAGATTATTTGCAAATTACTCAAGAGCAGATCAATAAATTTGCTGATGCTACGCTCGACCACCAATGGATACATGTAGATACGGAAAAGGCAAAAACCGAAAGTCCCTACAAATCGACAATCTCACATGGATACTTGAATTTATCGGTACTCCCTTATTTATGGAATCAGATTATAGAAGTGCATAATGTAAAGATGCTCGTCAATTACGGCATTGAAAAACTCCGTTTCAACCAAGCTGTACTTGCCGGAAATGAAGTCAGATTAAGAGCTAAATTAACCTCATTGATAAATTTGAGAGGTATCGCTAAGGCAGAGATAAAAGTATCTTTGGAAATTAAAGACTGTAAAAAAACGGCATTGGATGCAACTGTAATATTTCTATATCATTTTGTATAAATCAACATATACGCTTATTTCCTAAAACTGTAATTACGAAATTATTTCTTAAACTTATTCGCTTTGAAAAATTTAATTACCAGAGCCATTACAGGTATATTGTTTATCGGCATCATCATCAGTGCTATCTTTTACAGCCAATACACATTTTTGGTCTTATTGCTTGTTATCACAACGTTGGCACTGACCGAATTTTACGGATTGGTAGAAAAAGAAGATTCGCGGAAACTTGTTTTATTCGTGAATTTATTCGGCGGTAATTACTTAACGTTTGCCCTTTATTCTTATGCAAGCGGCATACTCCCCGATTCTTTAGAGGGAAAGGTTTTTCTGCCTTATTTAATTTACTTTCTCTGTTGTTTTATTATTCAGTTATATGCAAAAGACAAAAACCCCATAATCCGATGGGCACATTCTTTGATGGGACAGCTTTATATTGCTCTACCCATAGGATTGTTAAGTTTTCTGGCTTTTACCCCTAACCTATCCGGATATAATCCATGGTTGCTTTGCTCATTCTTTATGTTCATCTGGATAAACGATACGGGAGCTTTCTTGGTGGGATCGGCAATTGGCAAGAAAAGACTATTCGAGCGCATTTCTCCTAAAAAATCATGGGAAGGTTTTTGCGGCGGTATTGTTTTCAATCTGATTCTTGCGTATATTCTATCTACGCAGTTCGACTTTCTGACACCATTCGAATGGTATGGATTGGCTATAACAATTTCGATTTTTGCGACATTTGGAGATTTATGCGAATCGCTTTTAAAAAGGACATTACAGATCAAAGATTCCGGTTCGATTTTACCGGGACATGGCGGTATGCTCGACCGATTCGACAGTGTATTGCTGGCCGCGCCGGCAGCTGTAGTCTATTTGTTCCTATGCAGTTAATCCGAGATAAAGATACAGAACAGAACAATAGACGCAGGAGTATTTATTCTGCGTCTATTGTTTTATAGGAGAAATTGCTATATCCGAAACATTTTAATGATCTGGTCGGTCAAGATTACCAAGGCAGAAATAAGGGCTACGAGCGAAAACAGGGTCATGATAGAAAAGAGTTCCCGATAATCATCGATTACAATAATTGTTTTCCCGAATGAGAAACATATCGACAGAGCCAACACGGCAGATACAGACCATACCCCTATTTCGATAAGCCGTATCTTCTTCTTGGTTTCTTCAGGCAACCGGTGTAACACTCTGCGAGAAAACCATTCATCCCGATATAAAGGTTGTGAGTGCTCTTTAAAAAACGCTTTCAACTTATCATCATTCTCCATATCTATAATTTTCTTTTTCCAAATATACATTTAATTTTTGACGAGCCCTCGAAAGGTGCGATTTAATTGTTCCCGAAGGCATATTCGTTATTTCCGAAACTTTATTCAATGGAAGGTCCTCTAAATAGAACAGCTGTACGATAGCCCGTTCTTCCGGTTTAAGAATCTGCATAGCTTTATAAATATCCATATTACGAGTTATTGTTTCGGAAGGTATCTCATAATTTTGACTTTCAATATATGAGCCGCATTCTTCTGAAGATTTCCGGGTACGTAAGAAATCATAAAAGACATTATAGGCTATTCTGAATATCCATGTGGAAAATGAAGACAGGCCTTTAAATGAACGTAGGCATGTATATGCCTTAATAAAAGTCTCCTGCGCCAAATCATCACTCAACATGGTATCTCCCAAAGTCTGATTCAGAAAGAACCGTTTTATCTGCGGATGATATTTGTCAACCAAACGTGTATAAGCCCTTCTGTCGTCGTTCAAAAGACACTTTGCGATCAACAGAATATCTTCATTCTTGCTCATTTATATTTTGTCTTTCTTTAGACGACTCTTTTATCCGGGCATTTTTTTCTATTTTATAAACCAGCAACTGCCCCAGACCTATCAACATCGGTATTACAGAAATAGCCCAAACATACTTGTTCTCTGCAATAATACCCAAGAACAAGATTCCTATACCCAATGTTATCAGAGTAATGGCTCTACCCAACCTTTTTTTATTTGATGACGATTCCTCAAAGAAACTGTCAGGTAACTCTCGTCCCAATTCTATCGATTTTTCGACAATGGCATATCGTTCTTGTTGCAATTTTAATTTATATCTTAAAGCAAAAAATAAGATTAAAAACAGAAATATGAATGGGACTCCGAATAAAAAAAAGATTGCAAATATCGGAATAAGCACATTTTGCATCTTATCTATACTTATATCTCTTAACTTAATCTCATGATCTTGCTCCATTTTCAACATAGCCAACTCTTTCTTTTCTTGGCAACTCACCGAATCGGAATCGGCAACAATATTTTCTGCGGCATACAACCCATTCGACAATACAGGCATCAGAATCATACCCAATACTAAAATAAATCTTTTCATTATCTTTATTTTTAACATTACTAATCTATTGAAAAACTTTTCTTCGAAGAATTTATGGATTAGACGTAACAACGGGTGTGTATGGTTGCAAGGGAACAAAAAAATCTGCAAAGTCTTAACGAAAATGCAGATTTTTGACTCTATAAATATCTCTTTTTATTCCATTAGCTTACGATAACGTACCCGACGAGGTTCTACATCACCTAATCGCTTTTTCTTATTTTCTTCGTATTCAGAATAAGACCCTTCGAAATAAAATACCCGCGAATCTCCTTCAAAAGCCAAGATGTGTGTACAGATACGATCTAAGAACCAACGGTCGTGAGAAATGACTACTGCACAACCGGCAAAATTGAGAAGACCTTCTTCTAAAGCCCTCAAGGTATTCACATCGATATCATTCGTAGGTTCGTCTAACAAAAGCACATTCCCCTCCTCTTTTAACGCCATGGCCAGATGCAGGCGATTACGTTCTCCTCCGGAAAGGACACCACACAATTTCTCCTGATCGGCTCCGGTAAAATTAAATCGCGAAAGATAAGCCCGAGCATTGATGTCTTTATTTCCCAAGCGAATCAGTTCCTGTCCACCCGAAATAACCTGATATACGCTCTTTTGCGGGTCTATATCTTTATGTGTCTGGTCTACATAAGCGATTTTTACGGTTTCTCCGACATCGAATTCGCCTTTATCGACACTCTCTTGCCCCATAATCAGTTTAAAAAGAGTCGTCTTACCGGCACCATTCGGGCCTATTACACCGACAATGCCATTGGGAGGCAATATAAAATTCAAATCATCAAAAAGCAATTTATCGCCATAAGCTTTTGCTACACCTTTTGCCTCGATAACCTTGTTTCCCAAACGTGGACCGTTCGGAATAAAGATTTCAAGTTTTTCCTCCCGTTCCTTTTGATCTTCATTCAATAATTTATCGTACGAATTCAACCGAGCCTTTCCTTTTGCATGACGGGCAGAAGGAGCCATACGCACCCATTCCAATTCTCGTTCAAGGGTTTTACGGCGTTTACTTGCTTGTTTTTCCTCCTGTTCCATTCGCTTCGTCTTCTGCTCAAGCCA
>CASFRL010000063.1 GCA_949297285.1 uncultured Bacteroidales bacterium | reverse complement strand
AGGTTATGTGTCGCACCTCCTCCGATTTGCAATCCCGTATCTCCGTTTTCGCTGAATCGGCAAAATTCGATCGTGTTGTAATTTCCGCCGTCGATATAGATACCATTGTCTCCGGCTTTAATAATGTCCAAACCGATGATGTGCCAATAGTCTCCCGTTAACTGAATACCTCGAGCGGCACTGTCGAAACGCGGTTGTCCGCTGAAATCCAATACCGGACGTCCGGTTCCCGGTTCCGGTTGCATTTTGATCGGAGAAGATTCGGTACCGTTTGAGCTTATTTTTATGGTTTCCGATAAGGAATAAGTTCCTCCGGCAAGATAAATTATATCACCGGCTTTTACTTTCTTTACTGCGGTTGCGATTGAGTTATATGGGTTTTCTTTACTGCCGTCTCCGTTTGAACTGCCGTTTACAGATACGTAATATGTCGATGCGGAAATGTGAAGAATGAAAATTTGAAATACTAAAAGTATAATCTTTCGCATGGTTATTATTTATTTAAGTCCTTTTCAGTTGCAATATTAGATAATCGAAGGAATAAAAAAGAGTATTTTTCGACATAAACAGTGGAATATTTGATACCCCTATTCCCGAGAAAAAAAAAGCCCTTATTAAGGGCTTCTATCGTAAATAATTATTCTTTTTTCAATATCTTGTCTTTGTACTCGGTCGGGGTCATTCCATATTTTTGTTTAAAGCACCGGCTGAAGTAACGAGGATCACTGATTCCTACCATATAAGATATTTGAGAAATATTATATTCATCGTTACTGATTAATTCGACGGCTCGAGTCAAGCGGAATTCTCTTATGTATTCTACGGGAGAGAGCCCGGTAAGAGCCTTGAGTTTCTTGAAAAAGACAGTCCGTCCCAATCCCACTTGGGATACCAATTCGTCGATTGTAAAGTCGCTGTTGTCAAGTTCTTTTTCCAACACGACCGTAATCGTATCGATAAATTTCTGGTCGCGAGAATTGAGGGTCGGCTTATTTTCTTTTTTTTCTTCTGTGGCTCGATTGTCCGTAGCATGCGATGCATAGTAGGCTTGCAATCGTTTACGCGCCTGCAAAATATTTTCTATTCTGGCTTTCAGATATGTGGCGCTGAAAGGCTTGGTAATATAGTCGTCGGCTCCGATTTCCAATCCTTCCATTCGGTTCTCGAGTGAAGTCTTTGCTGTGAGCAGAATTACCGGAATATGGCTGGTATTGATATCTTCCTTCAATTTATGGGTAAATTCGATCCCGTCCATTTCGGGCATCATAACATCCGAGATTACAATATCCGGTTGCAGACTGCTCAGTTGTTCCAACGCTTCCACTCCGTTTTGAGCTTTGTGTACTTCATAATCGGAGCATAAAATTGTATGAAGGAATTTTTGCAGGTCATTATTGTCCTCAACGATCAATATTACCGGTTTTGCAATATTCTCCTGTTCCGGGTTCTCTGCAGTTTCGTTTACATTTTCTGCATCGTGGGGTATAGTGTTTATTGCGGTATTCGTCTCAATCGGCATCTCTTTTTTTATCAGGTCGGTTTCGCTGCCGAAATGGCTATATCCTTTTCGGAAAGTGACGGTAAATGTAGTGCCTGTGCCTTCTGCACTTTTTACCTGTATTGAGGCTCCGTGCATATTGATCAACTCTTTTGTCAAATGCATTCCTACGCCGGTTCCCGGTTGTTTAGAAAGATTTTGTTTTTCCGAACTGGAAAATCTGTCGAAAATAGAATTGATTTTATCTTTGTTGATACCGATTCCTTCATCCGAAACCTGCAAAATCAGACTGTCATTCGTCTCAGAAGTTTTAACGGTAATAGATTTGTTTGAGAATGTAAACTTGAACGCATTTGAAAGCAAATTGCTCAAAATCGTCTCGAGTTTTTCTTTGTCTGCCCATAAAATTGCGCCATGCGAATCGTCTTTTATTGAGAAGTGAATGTGTCTTTCTTCTGCCAGAGGATAAAAATTCTCACAGATGCGTTTCACTTCCGTTCCGAAATCGATCTCTTCTACGCATAAGCGCATTTTCTGGTTCTGTATCTTTCTGAAATCCAGTATTTCGTTGATCAGTCGAAGCATACGGTTCGTGTTGCGTTCGACCAGTTGAAGTTGTTCTTTTACCTCTGGATTTACGTTTTCATGACGCAGGATATATCCTACCGGTCCGGCAATGAGTGTCAATGGCGTGCGAAGCTCATGCGAAATGTCTGTAAAGAAGCGGAGTTTCATTTGGGTCAGCGTATGTTCCATTTGCACTTCATGTTTCAACCGGTATATGGTGAATAGTACATACATGATTATTCCCATGGTGAGAAGAACGACTATGATATAGAATATATAGCCGGCAGTGCTGTTCCAGAATGATGGCAGCACCTTTATATTAAGTTCTCTTTCGTTATTTATCCATTTCCCGTCGCTATTTGTCGATTTTACACGGAATACATATTCGCCTTTGGGCAGATTGGTATATGTCGCTGTTCGTTGGTTGTTTGCATATATCCACTCTTTGTCAAATCCCTCCAATTTATAGGCATAATGAATCAACGAGGGATCCCTGAAATCCAATGTTGAGAATTCTATACTGAAGTCTGACTGTTTGTGTGTCAGAGTCATCTCTTTCTGATCATCTAAAAGTCCTTTTAGCGGAGAGTCTTTCATCGTCGGATAAACCTCTTTCCCGAATAGGAGCAGCCGGCTGAACACTAACGGCGAAAAGTAATCTTGCTTTTTCAATTTTTCGGGCGAAAAAATGTATATTCCATTATCGCTGCCGAGAAGAATATTCCCGCCTATTTTATGGATAGTCCCTTCCGAGAAATATCGGACATCGATACCCGATTCGATACCGTAATTCTCGAAAGTGTTTTCTGCCGGCTTGAATTTGGTAATCGTACTTTCTGTCCCCAACCAGATGTTTTTTTGATCATCTTCGATAATGCTGTAAACAATATCGCTCGGTTGGGCTGTATGCGATATGTAATTCTTGAATTTAAAGGGGGTATCCCAAGTATAGGGGGGAGTCAATTTTAATAATCCGCCCCCAAAAGTCCCGATATAGATCGTATTGTCAGATGCCGGATAAATGAAATGTACGTCGTTTGCCGTGAGTCCGTCTTTTGAGATGTTGTCTTGTTGCAAATGATTGAATCTCAAACTTTCGGGATTAGAAAAATGTGCCGGGAAACAAAGCAGTCCGCCGGTAGTTCCTACAAAGATATTTCCGTTTTTGTCACAATTGATATGCCGTGCACGGAAACATGCCATCATGGGATAATTCTTTAGCCGGTTTCTTGCATGGATAAATCTTGTCTTGCCGTCGGTGGTGTCAATATAATTGATTCCGCCGCCATAGGTTGCTATCCAGATTCTTCCTTCTGTATCTTGGGTAACACAATAGACATTGTTATGGCTTAGGCTGAAAAGATTTTTCTTTTCGTATTTGAAGTTTTCTATATCAAATCCCTTTCCGGAGATTTTTGGGGTTAGTTTGTAAAGGCCGTTTCCTTTTGTTCCTAACCAGATGTTTTTCTGTTTATCTTGAAAAATACAGTAAACAATTCCGCTGAAAGGGTTGTTCTTGCCTATTCTTCCGTCTTCTGTCAATTTGCCGATGAGGTTATATTCACGATCGTACAGATATACCGAACCTTCTTTTGTCGCTGCCCATAAGCGGTCTTGATCGTCTTTGAATAAGGCTCTGACTTCATTTACCGAAAAAGAGTTTGTCGAGGTATTGGGCCGAAGTATTTCGATCGGTGTCTCTACAAAACTTATCTTCTCGAGATTTTTTGAATGTGTGCAAAGCCACAGGTTCCCTTGTCGGTCTGAGAATATAGAATGTAATATGTTTGAGAATTTTCTGGCCGGGTCGTCCGGTGCATTGTAGAAATATTTCAATTTGTTTTCCTGTCGGTCATAGTAAGAAAACGCCCCACCCGAAGGTCGTATCCATAATCTCCGTTTACAATCTTCCGAGATAAATGGAGTAGGAGGGTATGAATAGGGATTGATCACATCGCCTCTCAGCCAGAAATAGTCGGTCGTACCTTTTTCCAGATTGTGGTGTAGCGCTCCGGTTTCGGAAAGCAGCAGCCAGATATCGTTGTAAGAATCGATAAAGGCCGAAATCATCTGTTGATGTCGGGCTTGTATCGGAAGCATATTTTGCGTGATATGGGATGTCTTTCCCGTTGCTATGTCATGAATGAAAAAGCCATCCTGCTCGGTGAGAAAAAGAAGTTGTTTGTTTTTAAGTTCTTTGATCGAATGGATTGTGCTTTGTGTCGGAAGTTGTATCATTTCTAAGGCTCCGTTGCCATTTTGACGGAATATCTTTCCTTGAGAAGACGAAAGCCATATATGCCCGTTACTGTACAGCGCATCGTATATGATCGGTTGCCTTATTCCCGAAGGATACTGTATCGGCCGTATATTTCCGTTGGAATCGACGGCGACCATTCCTCCGCTTGTCATAATCCAACTGTTCCTTTGCGGGTCATTATATACTTTCGTTACATTGTTGTTCGGGAGGTTCTTGTTCTTTACAGAAAAACATTGGCTGCTCAAAGCATGGGTTTGAGGATCGGTACTGATTTTAAAGCACCCTTCCGTATCGGATAGCAACCACATTTCGCCTTTCCCCGCATGTTGGATATGGACGATCCCTTTTCCGAAACTGTTTTTCCCGCTCAGATCGATGGGTACTTTACTGAATTTTTCGGAACAGGGATCAAACCGGTGTACTTGTCCGTCGTAAGAAAGTACCCAAATATATTGGTAACTGTCCTCAACGATTAAATCGACGCGGTTGTTCAGTAAACTTTCGGGGTCTGAAGGGGTAGATTTATATGTCTTGAATCGGTACCCGTCGAATTTGCTTAGTCCGTTCCATGTCCCGAACCACATAAATCCCTTCTGGTCTTGGGTGATACTCATGACGGTTTTTCCGGATAAGCCGTCTTCAGGAGTATAATGGGCAAAACTGCATTTCGGTTGAGCATTTGATAGACCGGCAATGCAGCACAAGAGTGTTAAAATGATAATAAATTTAGGTTTCAAAGTTCTTCGCAAATTGATTCCGAAACAAATTTAATAATTTATTTCTAACAAATTGCAAGGTTTCGAAGCCCAAAATTGAATATATTTGAAAAAATCTTTTGAATTATAATGATAAAAAGCCGCTTTTAGAGTACATATTTCTATATGAGAAGCTATCGGTTTGTTTATATGCTTTTTTGTCTGGCTATGAGTCGTTTGTCTGCTTAAAATTATTTTTTGTGGCCTGCGATAAATTAGCTGTCGTACTACGGACGTTCCTTTTTTATATCAAATGTCTCATTCTATCGTTCGGCATCAATTTGAGTATGGTTACCGTTCCCTGGCTTTTCTGCTGCGTTGTTTTGTCATCGATCATGTCATACAATAAGACCGCCTCAAAAAAGAGACGGTCTCTGGGGTAACACACAAATAATATGATATTAAGGATTTTCCTTCTAAACAGTCGATACCCGTTATTTTAAGACAATTGCCGCAGCCGGTACTTCTGTCCCGATTTGGGCTTTCGCTTCTAATTGTGATGAATTCTTAATCTGTATGTTCTTGGTCTTTTCACCACTGATCGTGAGAGCGCCTTCTTTTTCGGGGCAGGAGAAATTGTCGACAAGAATATTCTTCGAGTTTTTAATGATCAATGCCGCTCCATTTGTAGGCGTTATCTTCACATTCTTGAACGTCGCTCCGGTTGTTTCTACAATCTCGGCACCCAATTGAGCCGTAATGTTGCAATCGTTTACCGTAACATTTTCTACATTCATTTCGGGAAGTCCGTTGAAGTACATTGCCCGGCGTGCCCCTTGGCAGTTTACCCTCGAGATCGAGATGTTTCGAAAGGCCGGGGTCTCTTCCGTAACAGCCGGAATAACATCTTCTTCTTTAACTTCATCGCCATCGGCTAAAACTTCGGATGCCGATTTGCCTCCGTAATACAGATCGAATAGCAGGGCATCGGTCGGAATATTGATCATATCGATATTCTTGATAAAGATATTTTCGACTACGCCACCGCGTCCTCGTGTACTTTTAAAGCGCAATCCTACATCTGTGCCGAGAAATTGACAATTCGAAACCGAAATGTTTTTTACGCCTCCTGACATTTCACTGCCCACGACAAAACCTCCGTGTCCGTGATATACGACGCAGTTATTCACAATTACATTTTCGCAGGGCATTCCGCGTTTTCTTCCATCGGCATCTTTCCCCGATTTTATACAGATTCCGTCATCTCCGACATCGAACGAGCAATCGGTAATGATTGCGTTTTTGCAAGATTCCAGATCCAGCCCGTCACCGTTCTGAGAGTACCATGGGTTGCGCACCGTGAGTCCCTCTATCGTTACGTTTTCGCACATGAGAGGATGCAGGTTCCAACTGGGTGAGTTTTGGAATGTCACTCCTTGGAGCAGCACGTTTTTGCATTTGATGAAATTTAGCAATACCGGACGGAGAAAATCTTTTACTTCTTCCCATTCCTGATCGGTGGTCAGTCCGCGAGGCACATTCATATCGCTGCGTTCATTCCCCAATTTCGATTTGGCAGACGGGTACCATATATCTTTTTTATCGTTCAAGACCCCGCCTTTTTTCAAAAGGTCTTTCCACTGTCCTGCCGTCAGTTTCGATTTTTTGACCGGACGCCAGGCATCTCCGTTTCCGTCGATAGTTCCGTTTCCGGTTATAGCAATGTTAACGGCGTTTAGGGCGCTTATGGGTGATTGGCATCTGCGGGTATCCAATCCCTCGAAAGAGGTGTGTACAATGGGATACAAGTCGAAGTTGTCACTGAATAAAATGATAGCGCCATCTTGAAGGTTCATGTTGATGTTGCTTTTCAGGACAATAGGGCCGGTATGCCATATTCCTTGAGGAACGATCAGTGTCCCTCCTCCCATCTTTTCTAAAGCGTCTATGGCTTTCTTAAAAGCCTCGCTGTTCAGTGCAATCCCGTCTCCGACACCTCCGAATTGAGTTATGCAGACTTGGTGGTCAGGAAATACGGGGCGTTGTACCGGATCCATTTTAAAGGGAAGATCTTTATAAAGATCTTGCGTCGACGATTTTTCGTTTTTTGCAAAAACGGATGTGGTGAACATTGAAAAAATAATAGCGTTGAAAATTGCCAATTTAAAATGTTTGTTCATCATGTTATTTATTAAAAGGTGAAGTTTGTTACGTTGCAAAGCAACACCTTTGTTTGGGTATAAACGTGTATTTTTTGTTTTATTAGGTGGATAATCGTTGCAAAAAGAAACTATTTTATCTTCGGATAAACCTCTTTTACAGAAATAACGGCATTTTTGTTTCCTGCTTTTACGATGTCCTCTACCAAACTGTTTAAATAAATTTCCAAATAGGTGTAACCGCTTGCATGTACTTTGGCTCCGTCGGTTTTATCGTTCGGGTTCAGGTTGTTGGCTATTTCCCATTCGTCGGGAATCCCGTCACCGTCGCTGTCTTTCGGAGCAGGAGCCGATTGGTAAGTAATATATCCGCCTACATCATTCTGGCTATCGATAAGACCTCCGGTGCTGCCTTTCGATCCATTGTATTTGAAAGTCCCGGTCATGGTTTCGTTGGTTATGCGGGTATCGATAATATCTCTGGCGTACGAAGCTCCGGCATAACGAAGTACTGCCATGAAGGCTTTTTCGGCCGTGTGAGTTGTCGTATTTTCAAAAGGAAATTCAGTCTCCGATTTAAAGATGTCCTTATCCATGGTTTTGGGTTTCGGTTCCATCCCTTTCCAATTATTTTTAGTTACATCGGGAGCTTCATTCATATAGTTGCCGTCGACATAAAATTTCCCGGTAACACCGGCCGGTTGATTGTTTTTCCCGTCATCGACACCCGGAGAGAAAATACGTTTCCGGTTTTTTAATGTAGCCGGTCCCGGTTTGTAATAGTTATTTACAATATTGTAATTTCCGCCTTCGGCAGCATATCCGCTATTCGATCCCCAGTTATAAATGACATTGTTTCTGAAATCTACAAGTTCCAGATCGGGACGGTTGGTATAACGGCTTCCGCAAAAACGGGGATTACGGCTATCGTGGCAGGCCAAAAGATTGTGGTGGAAACTGGCTTTTTGCCCTCCCCAGATGGCTCCATATCCGTGGTTGCCCTTCACATGAATCGAGGTCCGCAGACTTTCGCTCAAAATGCACCACTGCAACGTGAAGTTTTCGTTATTATAAAAAGACGAGCATTCGTCCGTGCTCCAGCTCATGCTGCAATGGTCTATGATGATGTTTTTATGATTACGTCCCCACAAGGCATCGTTCTCATCTTTTTCTTGGTCTCCCAATCGGCAGCGGATAAAGCGTATGATCACATTATCGGCCTTTATCGCTAAAGAGTGATTCTTCAGGCAGATACCGTCTCCCGGAGCAGTCTGTCCGGCAATGGTGATGTCGCCTTTGTTGATATTTAACGGTTCGGTAAGTTCGATCGTTCCCGATACATCGAAAACAATAGTTCGAGGCCCGGTTTTCCCTATGGCATAGCGCAATGTCCCGGGTTCTTTGGTATCGGCTAAAGATGTTACGTGATAAACTGCACCTCCTCGGCCTCCGGTAGTTGTATAACGGGCATATCCTTCGGCGCCGGGGAAAGCCGGGGTCTGTGCCTGAACAAGGGCGCTTGCAAACAAAGTCAAGCATACAGACAAAATAGTTTTATGTGTCATAATGTTATGGATTTAAGAGCTAATTTTATGAGTGCAATATTAGCTGTTATTTCTAAAAGAGAGGTGCACAAATTAACCGAATAAGCGTAAATATTGTTACATCCGGCATCCTTTTGCCGAATATCGTAACTTTTTTTTGAAAAAAAGATACCTTTGCATTTCAAAATATAAAATAAAATTTAAGTGTGATTGCAAGATGAAGAATTACCTTTATGCCCTTCGTTATCTTTTTTCGGTACATATTGTCGGATTGTTGATATTGTCGCTTTTCCGTTTAATCTTGTTTTGCCGGGGTCTCGACAATCTCGGAGATGAAAGCGGGGCATACCTGTTGCAATCTGTCGCTTTTTTGCGAGGGCTCTGGTTCGATAATGTCGTAGCCTGTTACATTCTGCTTTTGCCGCTTGTGCTTCTCTCCGTTGCGGCATGGTTCAATTATTATGGAGCCCGGCTGTATCGGGGAGTAACCGTTTTTCTGGGAGTTATGTATGCCATTACCTTTGCCATCAGTGCATCGGATATACCCTACTTTGAGTATTTCTTTAAACACCTCAATGCCTCTATATTCAACTGGATGGGATATGGTGAGACGACCTTGAAGATGATGTTTGGCGAACCCTCGTACCGTTGGCCTATCTTTTTCTTTGTCGCTGCGGTTGCCATATTTTCGGTCTTTTTGCGTTGGATGCGGAAGTTGACGGTGGCCTCTTTCCGGAAAGAGTCTTGCCGGTCTTGGAAATCGGTCGGTCTTATCGTTCTGTCGACCGTTCTGACGATATGGGCCTGCATGTTCGGTATCCGTGGCCGCATGGGATATAATCCGATACGGGTAAGCGCTGCATATTATTGTAACAATACGTTCCTGAATCAACTGGGAATAAGTCCGACCTTCAATCTGCTGCGCAGCACGTTGGAGGCATCTAAAAAGGAGAACAAGTCTCTGGCGCTTATGGACGAACAAAAGGCGATCGAGAATGTCCGTGCTTCTCTCGCTATCGAAGAATCATTCCCGGACATATCGCCTATTGCACGGACGGTAAAAGCCGATACGACCTGTACCCGAAAAAATGTCGTATTGGTTTTGATGGAATCGATGTCCGGAAAATTCATGAAGCGTTATGGCAATGAGCTGGGGCTGACCCCTTTCTTAGACAGCCTTGCTAATCACTCCACCTGTTTTGACCGTTTCTACTCTGCCGGTACGCATACCAATCATGGTCTGTATGCTACCTTGTACGGGTATCCGGCAATGATGAAAAAAAATCTGATGAAAGGGGCCGTCATTCCTTTCTATACAGGATTGCCACGGATTTTGCAAGAAAACGGTTATCGCACGCTCTTCTTTATGACGCACGAGTCGCAATATGATAATATGAACGGTTTCCTGCGATCGAACGGTTATGATGAAATCTATGCGCAAGAGAATTACCCGGCCGATAAAGTGGTCAACAGTTTCGGCGTACAAGATGACTTCCTCTATGAATATGCCATTCCGGTTCTCACCGAACGTGCCGGCTCTGAGCAACCTTTCTTTGCGACGTTATTGAGCATCAGTAACCACCCGCCCTATATAATACCCCCTTATTTCAAGCCACGTAGTAAAGACATCGAAACGCAAATCGTTGAATATTCCGATTGGGCATTGCATAAATTTATGGATGAGGCATTCCGTCAGCCGTGGTATAAGAATACGATTTTTATTTTTCTTGCCGATCATGGAAAACTGGTAGGAAGTCCCCGTTCCGATATGCCTTTGACTTATCATCATATACCGTTTATGATCTATGAGCCGGGACAAGAACCTCAGAAGTCCGAAGTCTTGGGCGGACAAATCGATGTCGCTCCTACGGTTTTGGGAATGTTGGGTATCTCTTATATAAACAACATGTTCGGCATCGATCTGTTCCGGCAAAATCGTTCGGCTCTTGTTTTCACCTCCGACGACGCAATCGGGTGCATCGATAAAGACTATTTTTATATCTATCGACCCGAAGACGAACAGGAATGGCTGTTTGAGGTCAAAGATGGAGAAGAGGGGAATGCCGCACAAAACGATACCGTCCGGTACGAACTGAAAGATTACGCTTTTTCTATATTGCAGACGGCACAATCGATCATCAATAAAGAAGAGACCGGTAAATACAAAGGCTATGTCCCACAGTGATGAGTTAATGCGGATAAACAGTTTAAGATAGATACGGTCGGATTATAAAAATAAAATCTAAATTTCGTTGATTACAGTTTTCTGGAACTTGTAGTCTGAGGTTTTAGCGGCCCATAAAAATAAGAGGCTGTTGCACCTCCGTCTATCAAGAAATCAGAGCCGGTAATAAAAGCACCACGGCGACTCAACAACAATTCGGCTACTGTCGCTACCTCATCGGCTGTCCCTGGTCGTCCGGCAGGACATTGGGCAAACATATTTTTATAAAAATCTCCATGGGGACCGTTAAATTCATCGATTGCTATTGGCGTGACGATAATGCCGGGCGATATGGAATTGATGCGGGCACCTCGTTTTCCCCATTTAACCGCCTCTGCCATAACTCGTTTTACGTTGCATCGTTTGGCTAATTGGTAGGCATGAAGCGTGTTTTGAATATTTTGTGGTTGTAAAATGTCGAGTTTTAAAATTTCTTCTGCTGGGGTAGTAGCGAGAAGTTCATCGATCTTTTCACCAAGTGCAGGCAACCGATATCCCGATTGGCTGGATATTGTTATACCTGAGCCTCCGCATTTGATTACTTTCCCGATTTCATCCAATAACACGGCCGTACCGTATAAGTCAACTTTCAATATTGTCTCGATAGATGCTTGACTTGGTGAAACTCCTGCAGCATTCACGAGCATCGAGATCTCTCCATATTCTCGGGCTTTGTTTATTAGAGCAATAATAGAGGCTTTGTTTGCCAAATCCATACTTAAAGGAAGTGTGTCAAATCCGGCCTTATTCATAATATTTGCCGTGGCAGTTGCCTTTTCTAAGTATTTATCTCCGATGACAATTTTCATACCGTAGCCCATACGTCTGGCTATTCCCATACCTATCTGTCCTGCTCCTGCAAGAATCATTACATCCATAGCACTCTTTTCTATTTTAATTTGATTTTTTTGAGCCAATCTTTCACATCTTGTCTTGCTTGCATTTGTGAGTTTTGGGCAACAGATCCGCGTATAGCCAACCCTTTAAGCACATTGGCACCTTTACATTTGGCTTTCAGTTTGTTCTCAGTATCAGATAATCCGCTGCCTTCGTGCGTACAAAATGGGATAATGATTTTATTTTGCCAATTATGTTTTTCTATAAACGTATATACCGGCATAGGCATATCTCCCCACCAATTGGGGTAACCTATGAAAATTATATCGTAATTTTTTATGTCAATATCGTTTTTGATTTCGGGTCGGGCTTTGGCCTTCAACTCTTGTTTGGCAATTTCAGTGCATTTATCATATTCTTTAGGATATGGGATTTTAGGATCGATGAGAAAAATATCTCCTCCGGTTTCATCGGCAATCATTTCTGCGATAATATGAGTATTGCCTTTCTCTATATATCCTACTCCGTAATTTTCACCTGCCCGTGAAAAAAAGGTTACAAGTGTTTTGTTTGTATTCATCTGTTCCATTTTTTTAGAATTGTTTTGAGCCCATGTCGTGATAGGTAACAAAACCGTCAGTATTATAATTGATATTTTCTTTTTCATTTTTGTATCTTATTGCAGAGTTTTATTAAAAAACGAGGTTAGTTTTTCTATTGCAGAATTGACACATTGGGGTTTGTCATATAAATCTATATGAGAGTAGCCTTTAATGGTGAATATCTCTTTGTCTTTTCCCGGGAGAGCCTCATAAAAACGCTTGGTTTGCCATTCGGAGTCGGCTTTGTCACCTACGATAAGGAGTACAGGTTGCGTAAGCAGATAGATATTCTCGATAGCAGAGAATGCCATTTTTGTAGCTTGGCTGCGGCGTAAATAAAAGTTGTCGGCACGTGGATGCCAAGCACGGGATGTGCGATAATATTCATACCCTTCTCGGAAAGATGGAGCCGTATTTTCGTCCGGTTCGGGACACATATAAACTTTTAATAGCTCTTCGCCTCGGGCTTCACGAGTACGTTGGGCCGATACATCTTCCAATAATTTGATCTGCTCTTCTACACTTCTTCCTCTGAGCCAGCTTTCACGGTTGGCTGCACCAATATCGGCGGCACTCACGCCGGCAATGGCACGAATACGACGCTCGGTCGGAGCTGTTGCCATGACATATCCTCCGCCGGCACATAAGCCGAGCGCACCGATACGATGTTCATCTACAAAAGGAAGTGTAACCAAATAATCTACGGCATAGCGGATGTCCTCGACTCGTTCATAAGGAGCCTCTGACCAGTGAGGCGTCCCTCCGCTCTCGCCGGCGTATGCAGCATCAAAAGCAAGGGTTACAAACCCATTCTCTGCAAGTCGATAGGCATATAATCCTGCCGATTGTTCTTTGACGCTTCCGGCGGGGTGGATACTTAGAATAGCCGGATAAAGTTTTTTGTGGTCGAAATTCTTTGGTAAAAAAAGATTTCCTACCAAAACAATGTTGTTGCTACGCAGAAACGCGACTTTGCGAACAATTACGCCGCTGGTCGTATCGATGGCTGTGACCACATATGCTTCTGTTTGGGTAACGCCGGGAAGAGCGCTATTTTGTTGTTTTGCCATATTCTCTGAAACAATAAGCAAAAAAAAGAATGCGAATAAGATGTTTTTCTTCATAGGTTTTATGTGTAAGAGATTTTATCAATAAACAAGCATATAGACTACCCCGACCTGTATTGGGTAATCTCTGTGTATTTTTCAGGAATGTGGGTTATCCGGCAGCCGGTTTCCTGTAAATTTTTTCCTTCATTATTCTATGTGCAAAAATAGAGGAGATATTGTTGTCGCTTATTATACAAAATACAGATAGATTTCACAAATACACAGAAATTCATATCGACCGATTTGTACGGTAATGATATAAAATACAGAATTGTTTCATAAAAATACGGTTTTTGCTATTTTCGGAGTATCAAGATCGATTATACTTCTTACTTTTGTTTAACCAAAGCGGGAAATGATGAAAAATGAATTTTTGAATATAGAAACGATAACCGAGTATGATGATATGCTTGGTGTAGAAACTCTGCATCCGCAAGTAAGTGTAATTGACCTTTCGAAAGCCAGGCCGATGAGACATTTACGGCATACGTTTAGTTTTTATGTCGTGTTTTTGAAAGATGAAAAGGGTTGTGAACTGACGTATGGTCGGCAGCGATATGATTATCAGAAAGGTTCGGTACTTTGTATCGCACCCGGCCAGGTTGTCGGCATTGAAGATACCGGAGAAGAGTTTCAGCCTCAAGGTTGGGCCCTCTGTTTTCATCCTGATCTGATTCGTGGAACGAATCTCGGACATAGTATAAAAGAATATTCATTTTTTTCTTATGAAATAAACGAAGCACTGCATTTGTCCGAACGCGAGCGAAAAGTGTTTATCGATTGTTTGGAGAAAATACAAGGTGAACTCGAATATTCCATAGATCGGTTAAGTAAACGGTTGATTTCTAATAATATCGAGTTGCTGCTGAACTATTGTTTACGTTTTTATGAACGTCAATTTGTGACACGGCAAGAAGCCAATCATGATGTACTTATCCGTTTTGAGACCCTCCTCAACGAATATTTTATGGGCGATAATGCCATGCAGAAAGGATTACCTACTGTAAAATATTGTGCGAGAGAGCTTTGTCTTTCACCCAATTATTTCGGAGATCTTATCAAAAAGGAGACCGGAAAAACAGCATTGGAATATATACAGCACAAGATCATTGACATTGCCAAGGAACAATTGTTGATCCCTACAAATTCTGTTAGTCAAGTCTCCTATATGTTAGGGTTTCAGTATCCGCAGCATTTTACACGAGTATTCAAAAAAAATACGGGAATTACTCCGAATGAGTATCGGGGGAAAAACGATTTGTAGTATAACTTTTTATACGATCTTAAAATATACATTTTTTTCGTTTACGCTGTCCGTTGTATATTCAGTTTATTTATCTTGTTATCGGCTGTTTCTCTCCATGTCGAGCAATTATGCATACAGTATTTGTTGACCAACATTTATGGCAGTATAATTTCTGAGTTGCTCGTTTAATTATGCTAATCTGAGCTTTTCTGTAAGGTTATTCCGGAGATTTTCCGTAAGTTTGGGGGTCAAAATTATAAGCATGAAAAATAAGATATTCATCGGCATAATCATTCCCTTCTTGTTAATATCTTGTAATGCCAGAAAGTCCGATACACATTCTGGAAACAAGACCGATACGACCTCTTACCGGGTAGATTATGCCGAAATGTTTACCGTGAATCGTTTTCCGGAATATACCGAGGTGCAGGTACATAATCCTTGGGATACCACGCGTTTGCTCCAGACCTATATATTGGTGCCGAAAAGTGCACAATTACCCTCTCCTTTGCCCGAAGGGACACTTGTCCGTACCCCGGTTTCCCGAGTGGCGGTATACTCTTCGGTGCATTGCAGTATGTTGGAGCAGTTGAAGAGTCTTTCCGAGATAATCGGAATTTGCGAATCTCGTTATATCATCATCCCGGAAATAAAGAGTGCTATTTCTGAGGGTAAGATCGTAGATTTGGGCGAATCCTATGCCCCGGATATAGAAAAAATAATCGATCTGAATCCCGAAGCGATTATATCTTCACCATTTCAAAATACAGGTTATGGGAAAGTCGAGAAACTGGGAATCCCGATTATCGAAGGGGTAGATTATATGGAAACCTCACCTTTGGGGCGTGCTGAATGGATTCGTTTTTTCGGACTGTTTTTCGGGAAAGAAACACGTTCCGATTCTATATTTGAAGAGACCAAAAACGCATATCTTGCCTTAAAGGAGATTGCCTCAGATGTTACGGTGCGACCGACTGTCGTTTCAGAAATGAAGACCGGCCCCGTTTGGTATGTCCCCGGAGGAAATAGTTATATGGCACAGCTTTTTGCCGATGCCGGAGCCGATTATTACTGGAAAGATGTTCCGCAGTCGGGATCGTTGTCGTTGTCGTTCGAAGCCGTTTTCGATAAGGCGCATGAAGCCGATTTCTGGCTGATAAAGTATAATCGTGACAAAGATATGACCTTGGATGACCTGAAAGCCGATTATGCGGCTAATGCTAATTTTAAGGCTTTCAAAAAGGGTAATGTGTGGGGAAGCAATAGTGCAAAAGTTCCATTCTATGAAGAGGTACCTTTGCATCCCGATTATTTGCTGCGCGATTTCATTTTAATATTTCATCCGGAGTTGTTGCCCGGAGATACGCTTCGTTACTTTAACCTGTTGAAATGATGAAATATCAATTTTATATCGGCGGATTGTTATTTTTGGTATTTTGCCTGTTTGTCGGGAATCTGTTTTGGGGATCGGTTTCTATTCCGGCCGATGCGGTCTGGAATATCTGTCTGGGGAATGAGGTCGAAAAAAGCAGTTGGACCTATATCGTATTGCAATCGCGTATTCCGCAAGCAATTACAGCTCTTTTTGCCGGAGCGG
>CASFRL010000062.1 GCA_949297285.1 uncultured Bacteroidales bacterium | reverse complement strand
TATTCCCTGAAGGGAAATATGCTGATAAAATCGGAAGTGATATCCTCGACAAGTAGCGAACAAGAAGGAGCCGGAACGTATGAACCGCTCAATTACAGACCGGTCAGCAAACGATTTATCGATACCTTCAACGACTATGAGAAAGAAAACGATATCCGTTATGAATTGAATTTCTCAAAGAAACGTATCGCCACCAAATTTATCTTTTCGGGGATGCGCAGTGCCGAAATGCTCTTGATCAGAGCCGAAAGTTACTATCACAAAGGGGAAGAAGAACTCGCTCTTGCGGATATAAACACATTGAGAGGAAATCGCATCTTGAATTACGAGCCTTTGACATTAACGAATCTGCCCGAACCGGTAGCCGGGACCGACTACATAACCCAAGATGTAACCGGTGCACCGCTGACCAAGCTGATGGCGTTGATATTGACCGAACGCCGCAAAGAGCTCTTTCTCGAGAATGACCGTTTGTATGAACTGAAACGGAACGGAAGGCCCGAATTCTGGGTTCCGGTAAACGGACAAAAATATACAAACCGGAAGTTCATGTACAATTTTGCCATACCGATCAACGATACCAAACTCATACCGGGATTACAACAAAACGAAGGCTATGAAGATTATATCATCAATTAAAAAAGAAGGATTATGAAATCGATATACAAAACAATATGCATACTGGCCGTTCTTTCTATCCCGGCCATATTCTCAGGATGCAACGAGTATGAGGACGAGGCTCCCCGCGTAGACAGCAACAACGCTTACTTCTACTTTCCGACCACAGAAATGACCTCTGCTGAAAGGGCCGAATATGAAGCGATAAAAGAGGAGTATAAAAACAATGTAGGTTATTAAACAATCTTTACAACTAATAATTATCAACTTAAAAACAGACAAAAATGAAAAAAATGGTGTATGCTATGGCTGCCTTACTGTTGTCTTTAGGCATGGCAGCCTGTACAGAAGATGAAAAAGACCAAGACACATTCGACGATGTAAGTACAGAATTGACAGAAGATGTCATCTACTCGTTTTCATACGACAACGCAACAATGTTCGAAACGGCAACCGTAGAAATTTCTCTGTTGCAAAAAGAAAATTCGACCCAATCTTTCACCACTCCGAAAGATATTGTATTCCCGATCGTTGTAGATGAAACCTCTACGGCCGTAGAAGGTACGCACTTCGAATTCGACGGAGAGAAAGCGCTTACCGTAGCCAAAGGCTCTTCAAAAGGGACTCTCAAACTGAAACTGTTACAAAAAGAAGAGGGTAAAGATGTCATCGTACTGAAAATTCAGAAACCCGAAAACGATACCGAACACTTCTTCTTGGGAAACAACGAATCGGTTACGATCAAAATTGCCGGAGAAACCATCGAAGTAATAAAAGGTACATGGAGCAACTGCACTTGGGACAACAAAGATTATTACGGAATGATGTATGATATCACTATCTTCCCGCAAGTATCGACCGAAGATCAAATTACCATCAGCGACCAAGGCATCGAAGTAAACTTGAAGAGTGATTTGAAAAACTACTTTGTCGGCAACAGCAGTCTGCAATATGTAGGAGAAAAGATATTCCGTTTCGCAGATAATTATACCATCCAAAGAAATGTCGCCGTATTTATTCTGGATAATATCAATGCCAATTTCTCGGCAACCAGTTCAACAATCAAAGATTCCCGCGTCGGATTTGCCGTAGTCGAGGGCGAAAATGGCGAGGATGTTCTCGAAATGTTCATCTATTCGTACGAGCCGACAGATTTCCTTGTCGAAGACTATGAAATGATGAAAGATTATGCAACAGAAGACGAACCGGCAATGTATTATTATCCGTTGCGTTATACCTTCAAACGAGTTCAATAATCATTTTAGTTAATTTGAGAGAGAGGAAGTTCCGTTGCGGGATTTCCTCTTTTTCTATACAATCACTTCTTCAAACCATACAGATAACGGAAACGATCCGACAAAGCCAAATTCTAAAAAATTTGTTTTCGCTTTGCCTCTGCTCTCGCCTTTTGCTATATTTGTAGAATATAGGATGCGGCTCGGCAGTGCCTAAACTTGAAAACGTTGTTTTCGTTTTGTCTCTGCACTCGCCTTGCACTATATTTGTAGAATCAAAAAATCATAGAAAAGAAAAAAATGAAAACAAGCCGATTTAAGACAAATGCCAAGTGCGGAGGATGTGTTGCCAAAATAGGAGAATCTCTTTGCAAGGTTTTATCGCGTGAACAATGGAATATCGACCTGAACAGTCTTGAAAAGACCTTGACTGTAACCTCCGACCTGCCGGACAACGCAATTATAAAAGCGGTAAATGAAGCCGGATTCAAGGCCGAGAAGATCGATTGAAAGGTTTATCTTTATCTCGTTTTCCGATAGTATGACAATACTGTCGGCAGATAGTTATTATTTACTTTCTATACACGGATTTATATAACAAAATAAAAGTATTCTTGTTATTTCGATATCATTTTATTGCTATTACCGACCTTTTCTTTAACTTTGCACAAGTAAAACACCTAAAATTATGGATGAACAGATAAAACAAATCGCAATCCGGTTGAAAGGCCTGCGAGACGTACTCGACTTGACAACTCAAGATGTTGCTCAGGTTTGCGGCATTTCTGAAGAAGAATATATCACATTAGAATCGGGAGAACATGATATCCCGGTCAGTATATTACACCAGATCAGTTTACATTATGGCATTGACTTATCGGCATTGATGTTCGGTGACGAACCTCGTATGAACGCCTATTTCTTAACCCGCAAAGGAAAAGGTGCAGCTGTGGAGAGAACCAAAGCCTACAAATACCAATCTTTAGCCGCAGGATTCATGAATCGTAAGGCCGATCCTTTTATCGTTACGGTAGAACCGGGAAACGAAGCTGCCCCCGTGCATCTAAACAGCCATCCGGGACAAGAGTTCAACCTCATAATCGAAGGGCACATGATGCTGCAAATCGGAGACAAGCAAATGTTTCTCAACGAAGGCGACAGCATCTATTTCGACGCAAACCGGCCACACGGCATGAAGGCTCTTGACGGAAAGCGTGTTCAATTTCTTGCCATAATCATCTAATTAAGGTCTTATTTTGTTACGAATATGTTAGAAAGATTTCTGAAACAGACCTCTTTTTCGTCACAAGAGGATTTTATGAAAAATTTTAAGGTGAACATTCCCGAGAATTTCAATTTCGGGTATGATGTTGTTGACGAATGGGCCCGTATTGCCCCCAATAAAAAAGCTCTTTGCTGGACAAACGACAAGGGTGAACATATCGATTTTACATTTGCCGACATAAAGAGAGAAAGCGATAAAACGGCATCATATTTCCAATCACTGGGGATCGGACACGGAGACATGGTCATGCTTATTCTAAAACGAAGATTCGAATTTTGGTTTTCGATCATCGCTCTACATAAATTAGGAGCCGTATGTATTCCGGCAACGCATCTTCTCACCGAAAAAGATATTATATACCGCTGCAATGCGGCCGATATAAAGATGATCGTAGCCGTCGGAGAGGATATTGTTACAGGACATGTAGAACGTTCATTGGCCGATTCTCCGTCTTTACAGCACTGTGTCTCGGTAGGGCCTGTTGTCCCGAAAGGATGGGAAGATTTCCATGCAGGTATTGAATCGGCAGCGCCTTTTTCCCGCCCACCGTTTGTCAATACAAACGACGATACGTCGCTTCTTTATTTTACATCCGGAACAACCGGAAATCCCAAAATGGTTGCCCACGACTTTACATATCCGCTCGGACATATCATTACAGGGAGTTTTTGGCACAACTTAAATGAAGAAAGTCTGCACCTCACACTGGCCGATACCGGCTGGGGAAAAGCCGTTTGGGGGAAATTATATGGACAATGGATTGCCGGAGCGAATGTGTTTGTTTACGACTTTGACAAATTTACTCCGGCAGATGTATTGGGTATGATAGAAAAATACCACATTACTTCATTCTGTGCTCCTCCTACCGTATTCAGATTCCTGATACGGGAAGATTTGAGCAAATTCGACATTTCGTCTTTGAAATACTGTACGATTGCCGGAGAGGCTCTGAATCCGAAAGTCTATGAAGAGTTTTATCGTATTACGGGCATCAAACTGATGGAGGGTTTCGGACAAACCGAAACGACACTGACCGTCGCAACTTACCCTTGGGTAGAACCCAAACCCGGTTCTATGGGCATACGCAACCCACAATACGACATCGACCTGTTGACCAATGACGGTCGATGGGCCGAAGACGGGGAACAAGGGCAGATTGTTATCCGCACCGAAAAAGGGAAACCGCTGGGTCTTTTTAAAGAGTATTACCGTGATCCTGAAAAAACGAAAGAGGCTTATCATGACAATATCTACTATACCGGAGATGTCGCTTGGCGCGATGAAGACGGGTATTATTGGTTTGTAGGACGTGCCGATGACGTTATCAAATCGTCAGGATACCGTATCGGACCGTTTGAAGTGGAAAGTGCCTTGATGACTCATCCGGCTGTCGTAGAATGCGCCATTACCGGAGTGCCCGATGAAATTAGAGGACAAGTGGTAAAAGCAACCATCGTATTGGCAAAAGATTATAAAGACCGTGCCGGAGAAGAGTTGATTAAAGAGATACAGGATCATGTAAAACATGTTACGGCTCCTTATAAATACCCACGAATCGTAGAGTTTGTTGAAGAGTTGCCGAAAACGATCAGCGGTAAAATTCGCCGGGTTGAAATACGGGACAAAGACCATAATAAATAAGTATATATTCATGTTCAGCAATGAATGGTTTGCCGGAGAATCGGAATCGGATAGAGGAAAGATCATTACCCGGGGGCGAATGTTTGCCCGGGATGATCATGCCTCGGAAACATTTCTTACACGGGTAGAAATACAATGGGAATACCGCGGAGAGAAAGATGGCATGCCGTCTGCCGATGAAACTGAGGTAATAGACCGAATCATGAACCTGCTGACAGAATCGCTCGAAAAATCGAAGATCGCAATTCTGACAGCTATCCATGTAGGAGGGAAACAGGCCCTATATGTCTATTATACTCAAAAATTGGAACCATTTTCGGACAGGGTAAATGAGTTATTGGGCCGATTGCCGGCTCTTCCCATACGGATAGGCGCCTCTGCTGACCCCGATTGGTCGGATTATAAACAGATGCTTGAAAGATTCGGAATCAGTCGTTAAACAATTATCGTTCTTATTTTATGTTTCAATATAAACGAATCGCCGTTAAAATTGGTAGTAACGTACTAACCCGAAAAGACGGGACACTCGATATAACCCGAATGTCGGCGTTAGTAGATCAAATAGCCGAGTTGCATAAAGCCGGCATGGAGATTGTTCTCATCTCTTCGGGGGCCGTCGCTTCGGGACGCAGCGAACTGAAACAGCACCGCAAACTGGATGCTGTATCGGCACGGCAATTGTTCTCGGCCGTAGGCCAGGCAAAACTGATAAATCGCTATTTTGAACTTTTCAGAGAACAAGGTATTGCTTGCGGTCAGGTGTTGACCATGAAAGAGAATTTTGCTACGCGGCAACATTATCTTAACCAAAGGCATTGCATGGAAGTAATGATCGAGAACGGGGTCATTCCTATTGTCAATGAGAACGACACAATATCTGTTACAGAACTGATGTTTACCGATAATGATGAACTCTCGGGATTGATCGCTTCTATGATGAATATGGAAGCGTTGATTATTCTCAGCAATATCGACGGTATTTATGACGGAGATCCCGAAAATCCCCAAAGTCGTGTTATTACAGAAATTGCCGGAAATCGGCAACAAGATTTATCGGAATATATCCAAACGAAAAAATCCTCTTTTGGAAGAGGGGGTATGTTGACCAAATGCAACATTGCAAGGAAAGTTGCCGATGAAGGAATTATGGTTATTATCGCCAATGGTAAAAAAGATAATATCCTCCCGGATGTGTTACGGGAAAACAGCGATACGGTATGTACCCGGTTCTTACCGGCAGAGAAACCGGCATCGAGCATAAAAAAATGGATTGCCCACTCTGAAGGTTTTGCCAAAGGAGAAATACACATCAATGCTTGCGCCCAAGAGACATTGATGTCGCATCAGGCTGCAAGTCTGTTACCGATCGGGGTAACCCGCATCGAAGGAGATTTTGAAAAGGACGATATCGTTCGCATCTTTGATCACGAAGGTAACCAAATCGGTGTAGGCCGTATCGGATACAATAGCGAAAAGGCTCGTTCCCTCATCGGGAAACAGGGCGCACGTCCGCTTATACACTATGACTATTTATATTTAGACTAACCGCAATAAAACATTTATGAAACGACCTTAAGCAACAATATATTACACACAATACACAATAACACACCCATGAAAAAAAACTTGAAGTACTATCTGCTGGTATCAGCAGTATGTTTTGGGCATATATATACGTATGCCGATACCGACAATTTAACACCTCAACAACATTACGAGCAACTGCAATACCAATTGTCTACCGGATGGAATACTTGGGACACCCGCAGCGCACTTACTCATGTATTGCTTCCTTACGGCGCAGCTATCGACCTGCATGTGATCGACGGAAACGGGACTCGCAAAAACTCTTTTACCATAGGGAGTGGTTTGTTGCATGCCGGACCGCATACTTATGACGGGAAATATACAGATATAACCCTCGGTTGGAACGATCAGAAATTACGGATCGAAAGCTCTGCCGACTCTCTGGAAAACATTATCAGAATTACGCCTTTGGAGGGGAATAACCCCGAAGGGAAAGTTGTTGTCGTCCTAAAAAGTGTATGGCAACGCGACGTAAAAATACAAGTAAACGGGCAGCAATTCTTATTCCGGCCCGGGAATCTGCAACAAGAGATAAAAGGCCAAACATTCGGGAAATGGATAAAAAGTGAGAAGAATGAGATTACTTTCTCGACAAAAGAGCCGATTACGATTTGCTGCGGATCGGATATTGATCGGATAAATGCGCAAAATAAACTGCAAAGAGCAGCAAATCACTTTATCGAAAGTAATAAAAAACTATACGGAAAAGATTATGAGGTATATAATGCCATGCAAAATGTTCTTGCGTGGGATAATATATATGACCCGACCATCCGCAGGGTCATTACTCCGGTCAGCCGGGATTGGAACATAAACTGGAGCTCTAATCCTAACTATGGAGGCTTTGTCCTTTTCTGCTGGGATTCTTATTTCGCAGCCATGATGTTTTCGGCAGGGAATCGGGAACTTGCGTACGCGAATGCTGTCGAGATAACCAAATCGATTACCGAATCGGGATTCGTCCCCAACTTTTATTCAGGAAATGACTATAAGTCGAGAGATCGTTCCCAACCTCCTGTGGGGTCATTAGCCGTATGGAGTTTATATAAAAAATATGGCGATAAATGGCTGTTGGAACTACTCTTCCCGGATTTGCTTAAATGGAACCGATGGTGGGATAAAAACCGAAATATCGACGGATTGCTATGCTGGGGCTCGTCTCCTTATACCCGAGTAACTTATCGCAACCATGAGTATAGCAGCGTTAACAACCATTATGGAGGATGTCTGGAATCTGGCTTGGACAACTCGCATATGTTTGACAATGTTCCTTTTGACACAGAAAAGCATATGCTTCTGCAAAATGATGTAGGCTTATCGAGTCTTTATATTATGGATTGTAAATTATTAACGCTTATAGCCCAAGAATTGGGATATAAAAAGATCGCTAAAGAGTTACAGAAAAGGGCAAAACAATATAGCACAGAGCTACAAAAATTATGGGACGGGGAACAGGGTATTTATTATAATCGGAGAACTGATACCGGGAAGAAGAACGTCCGTATATCTCCGACCAATTTCTATCCCATGCTGGCTAATGTTCCGACCCAAGCTCAAGCCGAACAAATGATAAAAAAACATCTGCTTAATCCCCAAGAATTTTGGGGAGAATGGATTATTCCGGCTACACCACGCAATGATCCGGCATTTAAAGATAATGATTATTGGCGTGGACGCATCTGGGCCCCACTCAACTTCCTGGTATATTTGGGGATACAAAACTATGAGTTGCCTGAGGTGCGGAAGGCTATCGCCGAAAAATCGAAAGCTTTGTTATTAAAAGGCTGGCTTAAAGACCGATCGGTATATGAAAATTATGATGCGGTATCGGGCGAAGGAGGCCACCGTCGCAGCGATCGGTTTTATCACTGGGGAGCATTATTAAGCTATATCGCTCTGATCGAAGATGGATATATCGCTCCTGTAAAAATAACTGACTAATGCACTTTGAAAAGTTCTTTTAGCTCTTCAGCTCTTCCTCGTGAAGGTTTTTTATTTTTTATACTCTATATTTTATTGTTTATTTAGAAAACAATTTGTATTTTTAAGAAAATGTCTCTGCATTAGCAGAATATAAAGCAAATATGTCACCTAAAATAAAGTTAATATGAAAAAATCGCTGACGCTATTTCTCCTCGTTTTACTATGCTGTAATACGATGTTGGCCGCAGAACGAAGTTTATCTGAGAAACAAAAAGCGGCGGCAATAGTATTGGAGAGAACATCAATCCAGAAAAATTTAGACAAAACGGCAAAGATTGTTCCTTTGCAAACCATGACCGGGCTTACGGTAATGGGATATGAGAACAATGAAGGTTTTGCCATCATTGCCAATGATGACTCTTTTGCTCCGATATTGGGATACTCCTATACTGAATTTTCATCGACCGATATGCCTGACGGACTGAAATGGTGGATGAATACCATGAATAAGGCTTTGGAAGAAAAATCTACATCGACAAATAGTGCCGATATACAAAAAATTGTTGACGAAAACGAATTTGCCCAATCTGTATCGGCTTTGACTACTGCCGAATGGGGACAAGATTATCCATTCTATATGAAATGTCCCCAATCTGCGGCATCTTCATATCCTTGCCTTACAGGATGCGTAGCCACAGCTATGGCACAAATTATGCAGTACTATAAATGGCCGGAAAGAGGTATCGGATCATATTCTTATGAAACGACTCTCGACGGACAACCGACTACGTTGAGTGCAAACTTCGGCAATACGGTCTATGACTGGGACTTGATGCCCGATAATTACGACTATCCGACAGAAATGCAAATTGAACAAGCATCACAATTGATGTACCATTGTGGAGTGGCGGTAAATACCATATATTCGACCTCAATAAGCTCAGCTTTCGAAGAAGATGCCATACGGGCATTAAGAGAGAATTTCAATTACAGCAAGAACATCCAAATACGTTATCGAAACAAATACAGCATCGACGATTGGATGTTTCTCGTCATGCGCGAATTGAATGCAGGAAGGCCAATTTTATATACAGGCCAAACGCCCTCATACAACGCCCATGCTTTTATTGTGGACGGATATGACGAAAAGGGTCTGGTACACGTAAACTGGGGTTGGACGGGAAGATATAACGGTATGTATGATATTTCACTACTTAATCCGTCTACGGGGAATCAGTACAGCGAAGCCCAAAACATGATTATCGGCATTGCTCCGGCAAATAAAGAGAACATTCCTTATTATGCAGAGCTCTATATCTACGAAAGCGCTTTGGATGTCTCTTTCTCCTCATACTTGAACCTCGGGACAACAATCCGCATGTATAACGGTTCAGAGAATACAGAATACGGTACTTTGGCCATATTATTGGAGGGAGAAAACGGGTACTTGCATGAATGGACAAGTAAGGATACAGGAGAAGAAGGTCTGGCTCCATGGGGAAATATTCTACTGACCTCTGCCATGTACCTTCCTATCCCCAACGACTTACCCGATGGGACATACCATGTTTATGCGGCATTCCGCAGGAAAGGAGAGACAGAATGGATAAGACCTCGTTATGATACGGATAAAATAAATGAATGTGTACTGATAAAAAACGGCGATAATTATACGGCAAATGGTATTATTACCTATGTTGGAATAGATCAAGATCCGACGGTAACAGCATTGCCGCAGCAAATCATGCCTTTGGGAGGGACGACAGACGGCCAAATATATGTATATGATTTTTACGGTCGGTGTGTATATGAAGCTCCTGCCACATCCTTCAAAAAAGAAGATATTCCGGGAAATGGTTTTTTCTTGATAAAACGAGGACTACATACAGAAAAAATATGGAAATAATTTTCTGAATAAGCTCTTTCTTTAGACACGGATTTGTGATAACGATAAAATCAAAGAGAGAGTATCTATTTGAATAGATTTAAATTGGATCTGAATGCGGATAAAACAAAATCTTGTATTCGTTCTAACATTAAACTGCACCCCGATTGTTTTATAAGACAATCGGGGTGCAGTTTAATATTCAGTCAAAAGACAAACAGGTTATTTCTCCTTTGCAGTTGTCTTTTTCGTCGTTGTTTTTTTGCTTTCTACAACTTCTGCTTTCTTAGCTTTTGCCCGAGCAGCTTTTTCGGCTTTTGCCGATTTCAACTCCTTTTGCAAAAGTTCTATTTCAGAAGCCTGATTACGGATTGTCGTAATCAAAGAGTTCAACTCTTCGTTCTCGATCGAATCGGGATACTGTGCCTTTACCCGCACGATAAAGTCGCTCAAGACATTCATATAATTGGTAAATGCTTCATAAGGCGAGTCATAGGGGCTATAATGACTGTGCACGGCGCCATCAGAAAAATGTTTGGTACACATATAGTAAAAATGGTCACTGGCTTGCAAATAATTCCAGTCTTGTTTCAAACGGCGATCATTACACAACCGGACACGTTCTGCCATGGAATAGAGCTTTTCGAATGCTTCATTCTGGAGCAAATTGCCTAACCATGCACTTGTATCCCGTTCTTCGTCGGCCCAAGATATAGGATAAGGCACCGATAAGGAATCTACGGGTTTTAACTTCGTAATGATTTCGGTAGGCGTAGAAAACGATATACCTTTTTCCTCAGCAAAACGAGGTAAAGCCTTCATAAATTCGAATATTCCTGTTTCCCGCGGTTGCAATTCTCCTAACGTTTCATAATTCATAAATAAGTTTACGATCTGCTCCGTCTCGGGAAGAGAGATAATCCAGTTTATAAATTTATCGGCAGTCAACGGATATTCATTCCATTCATAATTTGAGAAACGGAAAGATATATCATCACTCAATTTCGAGTTTTTAAGCAACAATTTCAGTTTGGGTGTAGCGGCCGAACTATACAAATAATTGGGACTCTTCCATCCTAAAATATGTTTAGCTCCGTCTGTAATGCACCCTTTAAAGCCCATAGATGCCACCATTCCCGCAATCTCATCAGAATAAATCAGCTCGGTATTGCGGAATACTTTGGGACGCTGTCCGAAAAGCATTTCTATCTTGTCATCATGTACTTTTACCTGCTCGATAAATTCGTCGGGATCTTTGAGCGAAGCTAAAGAATGGGGATAAGTTTCGGAAAGGAACTCAACACATCCTGTTTTTGCCAGCTCTTTCATACTGTCGATAAACTCAGGTACATAGATTTCAAATTGTTCCAATGCAACTCCGGAAATCGAAAATGCGACCTTGAATTTCCCATTCGAATTCTTAATCATTTCCAACAAAGTATAATTTGCCGGGATATAAGATCGATGGGCTATACGACTCATGATTTCTTCATTATTAAAATCATCATAATAATAGTGATCGTTACCTATATCAAAGAAACGATAGCGTTTCAGACGGAACGGTTGGTGAATTTGAAAATAAAAACAGATGGTTTTCATATCATATTATTTTTTATTTCTGATTAATTAAAGCATAAGGTTACCGATAAATCACCTTATTATAAATGTCAATCACTTTTTGTCCGGCATATACCCATTTGATCTCATCCACTTCTTTCTTTCCTTCGGTTTTTAATTGCTGGTACATGGCAGGATAAGTTATTATCGAGTATATCGCATCGGCCATTGCGTCGATATCCCAATAGTCGGTTTTTATCGCATTGGTCAGAATCTCAGCACATCCCGACTGTTTTGAAATGATCGAGGGGACTCCGACCTGCATGGCCTCAAGTGGTGATATTCCGAACGGTTCGGATACGGAAGGCATCACATAAACGTCGCTCGCCTTCAACATTTCATACACCTGTTTTCCTTTAAGGAAACCCGTAAAATGGAAATGATCTGATATATTGCGTTGGGCAGCAAGGCGTATCATCTTATTCATCATATCCCCGCTTCCTGCCATAACAAAGCGTACATTGCTATTTTTCCGCAATACTTGAGCAGCAGCTTCTACAAAATACTCGGGTCCTTTCTGCATCGTAATACGGCCTAAAAACGTCACGACTTTTTCTTTGGTATTACGAGGCATCTCGATAGCTTTGATCTCTTCGCTCAAAGGTTCGACGGCATTATGGACCGTGGTTACCTTGGCCGGATCGATACCATATTTCTCAATCACCGTTCTACGGGTCAAATTACTTACCGTAATAATATGGTCGGCATGTTCCATTCCGTCTTTTTCGATAGAGAATACCGTCGGGTTTACATTACCGCGGCTACGATCGAAGTCTGTTGCATGCACATGTATAACCAAAGGTTTCCCGGTTACCTGTTTTGCATGGATACCTGCCGGATAGGTGAGCCAATCGTGCGAATGGATTACGTCACAAGGATAGGTCCGTGCAATTACTCCGGCAACGATAGAGTAGTTATTGATCTCCTCCAGCAGATTATCAGGATACCGGCCTGAAAATTCTATACAACCCAGATCGTTAAGGTGCATATAATTGAAATCTGCATAAATATGGTCTCTCAGGTTGAAATATTCCTGAGGATCCATATAACGGCCCAATCGGTCGCGTATCTGCTCCCAGGAAACATCTCTCCATGCGATTGGCGTGTTGCATGCTCCTACTATATGAGCAAAACTTTTATCTTCATCGCCCCACGGCTTAGGAATCACAAAGGTAATATCCATATTGCCACATTCTGACATACCTTTGGTAAGTCCGTAACTGGCTGTTCCCAAACCTCCCAGAATATGCGGTGGAAATTCCCACCCAAACATGAGTGCTTTCATACAACGTTAGTTTTAGAAGTGGTTGTATTTCTTTAATAAACTCAATACTCTCAAGATCTCTCCTACATTGGCGGCAAAACTAATAGCACCGCGTCCCATATAAGGAGGATTTCCGTCAAATAATTCCGAGATGGTCCCGATGCAATTATTCGACATCTCTTCTTCATAACCGATCAGCATTCGTTCCAAAAACGAAACGCCGCTTAATCCGAAAATCTTGAGATATGCTTCGGCATAAGCTCCCATCAACCAAGGACGGGTAGGCCCTTGATAATAGGCATTTTCCCGTTCGGCTTCATTTCCCAAATAGGTAGGAGAGTAACCGTGGCTCTTCGGGCTCAATGTACGGATACCTTTCGGTGTCAACAATTCCCGGGTAATAATATCCAACGCCTTTTTGCGCTCTTTTTTATCCAATGGAGAATAATCGAGCGAAAGTGCAAACAACATATTGGGACGGACACTCCAATCGGCAAAATTCCCATCTACATAGTCGAACAAATAGCCATAATCATTCAAGAACATATCTTTGAATGAGGGTATAATCTTATCGCCCAAGGCATTCAGCCGATCGATTATTCCTTTTTGCTCAGGGTCACCATCTATCAAAGAGACAGCAAAACGCAAGGCATTATACCACAATGCATTAAATTCGACCAAATAGCCGCTGCGCGGTATAATGGGCTTTCCGTATGCAACGGCATCCATCCACGAAATAGGAGTATCATGCCCATTGGCATATAGTAATCCGTTTTCGTGTAAAAAGAGATTCGGATGTTTTCCTTTGACGATATAATCGATAATTTCGGCAATTAAGGCTCCGTATTGCTTCTTACATTGTGCGAGCGATGTCTCCTTTGCATACTGCTGCAACGACCAAATAACCCATAAAAGGATATCCGGATGTTCGACTCCTTGCATTACCTCATCCTGAACACCTTTTTCCATAAAGTTTTTCAAGGCCCGCAAGGCTGTATGCATAATAGATTCGAAGTCTTCGATATCGCCGATAGCCAAAGTACATCCGGGAAGAGCAATAAACAGATCTCTCGCCCGAACACCGAACCAAGGATAACCGGCCAGCAGATAATTGTCTTTTTGTTTTTTAAAATAGAACTGTTGTGCCGAATTTTTGAGACAGTTAAAGAAGCTATTGCGATAGGTACGTATCTTCATTTCCTTGTTGTACATCATACCTAAAGAGCGGGGTTTTATCTCTCCTACTCCTGCAGAAAATATGATACTTTCACCTTTCTTGATAGGCATCTCAAAATATCCGGGGACATACAGGTCTTCTTTGTAATCATAGCCTCGCTCCTGATCTTTTACATATTCTATCCCTTTATTCCAGTGTGGATCGCTCACAAAGCTGACTTCTTTATTGAATTGCATATACAAGGGAGGATAACCTTCATAAAGGCAGAAACTCACGCCATTCGAGGCCGACTGATAATGCGGATTTATTTTATTATTCTCTATACAAAGGGCATTTGCGTTCCGAAATGCAAGGAACGGACGAAATTGCAGTGTTGTCTCAGAATGGGCATCCAACAAGGTGTATTTAATCAAAATACGGTTCTCATGCGAAATAAAGACCTTTTCTTTGCTTAAAATTACACCGCCGACCCGATACACCGTCTTAGGGACTGTTTCACAATCGAACTCACGGATATATTTGTGTCCGTTAGGGCTGAAACAATCGCCTTGATATTTATGCAAACCTAAGTTAAAAGGGGCGCCGTGCTGTATCACGGTTTCATCGAATGATGATAAAAGAACGTGAGCTTCATTGTCCATTTCCGGAATCGGGATAACCAATAGTCCGTGTTGTTTTCGTGTATTACAGTCAACTATTGTCGTACAATGATATGCTCCCGATTTGTTTGTTCGCAACATTTCTTTAGGAAGAGACTGCTCCAAGTTAATCATCAAACTTTTGTCAAACTTCAGATAACTCATATTATTGTTAATTAAAAAAAAATCGGTTAACGGTCAAATCATGTGTTTTTTATACTTGATATTAGTTCCTACGAATATAAAAATTGTTATCAAAAAAGCCAAATATTAATCGATTTATTTATCAAAAAAGAGTTTTTGAAATAAAAACGTAAAATGGAAGAATCGTATTTAAACCCTATACCATGCTAATCGCATGGTAAAATGATGCTTTCCATAGTCTCCCCGATACAATAAAAACAAGCCATTGAATAAAATTTTTCATGCCGGGTCATCGACACATTTTTCTTGAGGATGGCCGACAATAAGTAATTAGAATGATATGCGGAAAATATCTGTTATAAAAGGGAGGACAATAATTTTGTCAGATTATCGATAAACATTCTTACGGAAATCGCCAACAGAATGATTCCGAAAAACTTACGGAGCACATAAACGCCGCCTTTTCCTAATAATTTCTCGACAATATTAACGTTCTTTATAACGACATAAACAATCAATATATTCAGGACTAATGCAATAATTATATCGAGCAAACTGTATAATGCCCGCAAAGAAAGCAATGTCGTGAAAGAACCGGCTCCGGCAATCAACGGGAAAACAATCGGTACAATTGTCGCAGAACCGGCAGGTCCATCCATCTTAAATATTTCTATGCCGAAAATCATTTCTATGGCCATTACAAAAATTACTAACGAACCGGCAATGGCAAACGATGATATATCAACATGGAAAAGTTGTAACAAAATATTTCCCATAAAAAGGAAAATGATAAAAGAGAATAAAGAATAAAATGCAGCTTTGGCAGCATTAATAACTATGCCTTTTTCTTTTAAATCGATAATTATAGGCACAAGTCCTGTAATATCTATCACGGCAAACAAAACGAGAAAGGCACTGACGACCTCTTGAATATCAAAATGCAATAAATTTTCCATAGGTTTAAGTTTTCGTAGGCGCAAAGTTAACAAAAAAAAAAGAAATCAATAGTTTCTAAACAATTGAATAGATTTCATGTTTACAAATTGAAGGTTAGATTTTTATTTATATTTTTGAATAAACAAAATATGGATTCGATGGACAGCATGTATGACGTTCTGCTACAACTACCTTTATTCCAAGGTGTAAGCCGAACAAAAATTTCAGAGCTTATCGAGAAAACAAAATTTCATTTTCTCAAATACAAGCCGGGAGAACAAATTGTTTCGAAAGGGGAAGAATGTACCCATCTGAAATTTTTAATATCTGGATATGCCCGGTCGGAAATGGTCAATAAAAGCGGGAAAATCCGCGTTTCAGAGACGCTATGTGCTCCGAATGTATTGGCACCCAATCATTTATTCGGAAGGAACACGAGCTATCCGGCCGATCTTTATGCCGTTGAAGAGACCGGTATCATGCAAATTGATAAACAGACATTTATCCGTATGATGCAGGATGAATCGATCATTCTTATCAATTTGCTGAATATTATATCCAGACGTTCTCAAAAAAGTGTCGAAACATTTCTTGCGCTCTCGTCCGGAAATGTAAAAGAACGCTTGGCTTTTTGGGTTCTTTGCTTTACACAACGTAAATCGATCGACGTAAGGGTCATCTGCAAACAAAAAGATTTATATACGTTTTTTGGCGTTCAACGCTCTGTTTTCATGAACGCGTTGAATGAACTCAAAGACGATGGCATTATAGACTACTCGACACGGGAAATTTCGATCCTCGACCGGGAAAAGCTAAAAGCCATTCTCTCAACAGACGAAGAGTGACTCGAGCGACAAGAGGCCTCAGGCTCAATTAAAGGGAGGGAAAATCTTACCGATTGATCGCGCATTCTTTTTTTTACAAAAAGGTCATCTCTTTTATTCTTAGTTTGTCTTCTTAAAGGACACGACAAAACTTCGATTTTTTATAATCGGTAATTCTTGATAAAGGATTTTCTATTATTGCGACAGATTTTCATAAAAGAAGGGTATTGCTTCGTTCTTCAAAAAGCAATACCCTCTTTATTTATTCAAAGAAAATATATAAAAAGCTAAAGTCAGTCGTCATTACGAGCTCCTAAAAACAGGAGTATATAGTATATTAATGTCGCTAACGAACTCAATGCAGCCACTACATATGTATATGCCGCCCATTTAAGCGCATCTTTTGCTTTGTCGTGGGTATTTATATTTGTTATCCCCGCCCGATTTAACCAAGCTAAAGCTCTTGCACTTGCATTAATTTCGACCGGGAGAGTTACGATACTGAACAAGGTCGTAAGGGCAAACAAGATAATACCGAACAACATCAATTCGGGAAAACTCTGTAACAATATGATACCGGCCAACAATACCCATTGTACCCAATGAGAGGCAAAACTCACTATCGGAACCAACTTCGATCGCATATTCAGAAAAGCATAGGCTGTGGCATGTTGCACGGCATGTCCGCATTCATGAGCAGCTACGGCGGCTGCGGCTACACTATTTCCATAATAAACATCCCTACTCAAATTTACCGTATGATTTTCCGGATTATAATGGTCGCTCAATTTACCCTCTACCGAAATAACAGAGACATTATAGATGCCGTTGTCATGCAACATCTTCTCGGCGATATCTTTTCCTGTCAATCCGTTAGGAATGGGTACCTTCGAATAATTTTCAAACTTGTTTTGTAAAGTCTTCTGCACCCAAAAACTAATCAGAGCGAAGACTATAAAAATAACATAAATCATATATTTTACGCTTATTGTTTGAGACAAATATACGACAAAAAGAACATTCAAATGTTAAATGGGAAGTATATTATAAATAAATAGAGTTAAAAAGAGACATCTCAAGAGAAATAGAACTGGCAAAAAGAAAATTTGACTATTCTCCTCTATCGCTATATTCTTTATCCTTTCTTATATGACATATCGTATATAGTCTTACAACTATTATTGTTTCTATATTATCATTTTTTATCATTATAAAAATTACAATATGATACAAAAATCGGAAAATATAAAAACATATTGCAGTAAAATAACAACATAAACAAACAAAATATCACAGAACAATAAAATATTGAAACAATAAGACAACTTTATCGTTGTTTTATTGCACATTTTACTACTTTTGAGATGTTCTATGGTTAATATAAGAGCGTCATCCGGCAAGATCGGGCATGGCAAAATTATCTTTATAGGCTTTTTGCCGGCATCAGATACCGGATCTCGCTTATTTTGCCATAAATAATGTACAATTATAAAAGGCCCTTCGCCCCGATACCGAGATGAAGGGTCTCTTATCCTTTCTGCATAAAAAGAGCGCTTCCGGTAAGTGATTATCGGAAGCGCTTGTCTTTATAATACCTGCTCTCTTTTAAATATTAAATATCAAATGAGAATAAGTATATTCAAATATCTGGTCATATATTCCGCTGATCAACCCGATTACGACAATACCTAAGACGCAAAGCGAAATACTCAGACGCGAAGCATTGTCGGAACGGAAGTTCTCAATTAAGCACTCGTCTTGTTTTATAAACATGGCTTTAACAACCAGCAAATAGTAATACAACGAAATAACGGTATTAATAAGGGCGATCAACACAAGAATGTAGAAGCCTTGTTCGGCTGCAACATAGAATATGAAGAACTTGCTGAAAAAGCCTGCAAACGGAGGAATTCCGGCTAATGAGAACATTGCCAGCATCATTGCAATACTCAACTTCGGATTGGTTTTATAAAGTCCGTTATAATCATCGATATTCACTTTCCCCGTACGGTTTTCGATAACCGATATCACACCGAAAGCAGCCAGATTAGAGAAAATATAAACCAAAACATAATAGCTTAACGAGGCTAATCCTACGGGGGTATTCGATATAACTCCCAACATGATATAACCGGCTTGCGAAATAGAAGAGAATGCAAGGAATCGCTTCAAGTTCTGCTGACGGATGGCAAACAAGTTACCGACCGTAATCGTCAGAATAATCAACGCATATAAAATGCCTTGCCAAATTTGTTCGACCGGACCGAATACCTTATATAGAATCATCATAAAGGTAAATGCAGCAGCGCCTTTGGAGATTACCGACAGATAGGCCGTTATCGAAGTAGGAGCTCCCTGGTAAACATCGGCGGTCCATAAATGGAACGGAACCAAAGACAATTTGAAACCTAATCCGGAGATAAAGAATACCAGCCCTACAATAAGCAGAGGCGATACGGTAAGCATATAGCTCAAATCATCAAAATAAAGAGTTCCGCCGATACCATAGAGATAAGATATACCCAACAACATCAAGGCTGATGAGAATACGGCAATAAATACGTATTTGGCTGCGGCCTCATGAGAGTCGTGTTTGTACTTTTCCATAGCTATCAATGCCGTAATGGGTAAAGACGCCGTTTCAAGTCCGAGGAAGAACATCAGGAAATTTCCCGATGCGGTCATCAAATACATACCCAGAAGCGTAATAAGGGTAAGCACGTAATACTCTCCCCGCCGAATAACGACATCCTCATTCTTAATCCAAGACGAAGCTTGTATCAAAACGAGCAACGTTCCGATATTGAGTATGGTTTTTATTACCGATGTAGCCGGACCCGATTGGTACATACCCCCGAAAAGAGAGACTGTTTCTCTCGGGATAAAGGTAAATATCGTATGAGCCAGCAATAAAATACAAGCCGTAGCCGAGAAGCTTTTCAGGCTTTTTGCCGATCCGAATGTATCATATAAAAACAGGAGTACGATGACTACCAACAATGATAGTTCATCCCGCATTCCTAAAAAATTTGAATAATCCATACTCTTTCTATTAGATATATTGTAAAATGCGTTGACTAATTACTTCCATACTGTTGCTGAGCATATTCGACACCCAAGAAGGAGCGATACCCAAAGCTGCGACCGAAACGATCAATGATATTGCCGATAGCCGTTCGAACCAGGTAGCATCGGTGAGCGACAAATGATGCTCATTTTCTACTTTACCGTAAAGCAGTTTCCCGACTACTCGAAGAATATACACTGCGGTAATTACAATCGAGGTACAAGCAACGATCGTAAAGACTCTGTGGAATGTATCTGACCATTGGAAAGCACCTACAAATACGGTCATCTCGGCAACGAAACCGCTCAATCCCGGAAGTCCCAGAGATGCCAAACCGGCAATCACGTAACAAACCGACAAGAAAGGCATGATCTTCATAAGTCCGCCCATTTCGCGAATATCACGGGTATGGGTACGTCCATAAATCATACCGATCAAAGCAAAGAAAAGAGCTGTCATTAAACCATGAGACAACATTTGCAATACGGCACCGGTCATCGCCGTGGTATTCCACATCAACAAGGCGAACAATACCAAACCGCAATGGCTTACCGAAGAGTAAGCATTGATATATTTCAAATCTTTTTGTACGCATGCGCTGAATGCTCCGTAAACGACACTGATACCTGTCAGTATCAAGAATATCCAAGAAAGTTCTTGTGTAGCTTGAGGCATCAGATACATGGCTACTCTAAAACATCCGTATCCTCCCAATTTCATCAATACCCCGGCATGCAGCATAGACACAGCCGTCGGAGCAGAAGCATGACCGTCGGGAGACCATGTGTGGAACGGGAACATCGCCCCCAAAACGCCAAACCCGACAAATGTCAACGGGAAAAAGAGATATTGAGCGCTCATCGGGATTGCATTGTTTTTTGCAATCTCTAAAATGTTCATCGTCAAATGGCCGTCTGCCGACGAATGGAAATAAATTCCCAATATGCCGACAAGCAACAAAGCAGATCCACCCATCAACATCAAGGTAAGTTTCATTGCCGCATAGTTTTTATTTCCACTTCCCCAGACACCGATCAATAAATACATCGGGATCAATGCGATTTCGTAATACATAAACATTGTGAACAAGTTGATCGAAATGAAAAACCCGAACACGCCGATCGACAACAGAATCAACCAAAGGAAAAATTCTTTGGGAAGAGGTTCTATTTTCCAAGAAGCAAAAACTCCGGCAAACACGATAATCGCAGAAAGCAAGATCATCGCTACCGAAACGCCATCAACACCGACTGTATAATGAATATTCAAAGGAGCATACCAAACGGTATCGGCAATAAACAACATTTCAGCGGTATTCCCGGCAGAACGCTCAAATAGGTAGAGCGCCACCAAACCGATTGCCAATAATAATTGAATGGTTGAACCGGTTACGGCAACCAACCGTATTTGTTTCATATCTTTCGACAAGGCCAATCCGAGCATCATCAAAAGAGGAATAAGTACAAATAAAGATAAAAAATTCATAGTAATTCTTTTTATAAATATCCTTCAACCATTCTCTACAAGCATATTACTGCTATAATGGCAATGATCATCGCACCTAAAATAAATACCACTGCATAAGATTGCAAACGTCCCGACTGTAATCCGCGGATATGATAAGATGTCGTTTGGGTTATCCAAGCCAACATATTCATGCTTCCGTCGATAACATGACGATCGAACCACGCAATCGGAGAACATATATGATTGAAAATAATCTTATGGGTAATAAATTGATAAATCTCGTCGATATAAAAACGGTGATATGCCCATTTGTGGAGGCTGCTCATCGAAGTTGCCATACGGGCGGGCTTATCATTCGGTGTTTTATACAACCATGTTGCCAATGCAATACCGACAAGGGCAATGAGAACACTGGTTATAGCAACCGACATATCTATATGAATATGGTACGGAAGTCCATCGCTCGTTACGAATTCTCCGAAAGGAATAAATCCGGCGACACATGTTACCAAAGCTAAAAATACCAACGGTATATACATGACTTTGGGCGCTTCATGCGGAGTGTGTTCATGCTCGGCTTCTTTTCCCCAGAAAATGTTATAGAACAACCGGAACATATAGAATGCTGTCAGTCCGGCTACGACAGCCATCCAGATTCCCCAGAAAAGGCTCTTTTCGAATACGGCTGCCAGAATTTCATCTTTACTGAAAAATCCTGAGAACGGAGGGATACCGGCAATAGCCAAACAAGCAATCAAGAATGTGATGTGTGTCACCGGCATATATTTGCGAAGGCCTCCCATCTGCGACATCTCGTTCGAGTGAACGGCATGAATAATAGCTCCGGCTCCCAAGAAAAGCAAAGCCTTGAACATGGCATGCGTAAACAAATGGAACATGGAGGCCATATAACCCAATCCCATAGTTTCGCTTGCGACTCCAAGGGAAACCATCATAAAGGCTATCTGGGATATAGTCGAAAAGGCTAAGACCCGTTTTATATCGGTTTGTACACACGCTACCACAGCGGCATATAAAGCGGTAAACGCACCGACATAGGTTATCAGGTCGAGCACTTCGGGAGTCATGCAATAGACCGGGAACAAACGCGCTACCAAATAAACACCGGCAACAACCATTGTCGCAGCATGTATCAATGCAGAGACAGGTGTCGGACCTTCCATGGCATCCGGTAACCATATATGCAATGGGAACATGGCCGATTTTCCGGCACCTCCCATAAAGATGAGAGCCATTGCCCAAGATGCGATAGAGAATCCGAGGAATGTTTTCCCTCCCGTAGAAGAGAGAATCGATACACTACCATCGGTCAGGGTTTTAAAATCGAAGGTCTCGGTATAGAACGAAAGTATCAGTATTCCGATCAAGAAACCGAGATCGGCAAAACGCGTTACGATAAATGCTTTCTTAGAAGCTGAAACCGCTGCAGCCTTGGTGTAATAGAAGCCAATCAGCAAATAGGAGGAAACTCCCACCAACTCCCAGAAAATATACATTTGGAAAATATTGGTTGCAACGACCAAACCCAGCATCGAGAAAGTAAATAACGACAAAAACGCAAAATAGCGTTGAAATCCTACTTCACCATGCATATACCCGATACTGTATATGTGCACCATAAGAGAGACTGTGGTGATGACAACCAGCATCATGACAGAGATAGGGTCGAGCAATATTCCCAAACTGATATGCAGATGTTCCGTGAAATGCAACCATTCTACATTGAAAGGAATTAATGTTTGATACACACCATCGACACGTGGTAAAGAAAAATACTGAAATGTGACGGTATAAGCCAATACAGTCACAATGAATAATCCGGTAGTTCCCAGCAAACCGGCTATACGGTGCGACATCTTATGACCGCAAAGCCCTAATAGAAGGAACATAAAGAGCGGTAACAAAAGTATAATCAATGAATATTCCATAATTCGTTGTTTAAAGCTATGATCAATATTTCATCTTATCCAGATTTCCCACCTGAATATTCCGAATATTCCGGTAGATATTTATAATAATCGCAATGGCTATTGCAGTCTCAGCCGCAGCAATTCCCACGGCAAAAAGGGTAAAGAAGAAACCTTCCAGTTGTTGTGGGAAAAGATAGCGGTTAAACACCACAAAATTTATATCCACCGAGTTGAGCATCAGCTCCAGCGAAATAAGTATTGCCAGCATATTCCTACGGGTAATAAAGCCGTAAACTCCGGCAAAAAACATGATGGTACTCACCATCAGATAAGCAATCATAGGGATCTCCATACATTTTATCTTTTTCGGGCAATCATAATGCCTCCGATTATACAAGCTAATAATAACACACTGATTACCTCAAAAGGCAATATATATTGGTATTTTTCCATTCCCATCAAGGCATGGCCTACCGTTTTCATATCCAATTCTGAAAAATTTTGGAAATTGGACGGAGTGAAAACGTGTGTCACCAATGCATATCCGCAAACTACGGCACCTATAACAGAGGCCAAGATTCCCCAAAACTTTTTCTTACTGGTCAATTTTTCAGCTTTCTCTCCTAAACCGCTGGTCAATAAAATAGAGAAAACAAACAACACGACAATACCACCGGCATAAATAGCTATTTGCACTGCACCGAGGAAATGATAATCGAGTTGAAAATAAAGGCCGGCAGTAGCAAACAACACAAAAAGGAGGTATGTCGCTGCCCGCAGAATACGACGCGTTGTCACAGTAAGGACAGAGAATATGACAATAACCGCCGCCAACAAATAAAAGATAATTTGATTCGCTATTTGTTCCATAATAAACTATTTGTTTTCTACAGTTGCTTCCGTAGTATGATTAAGTTGTTTTACCAATTTCCCACGGGTAAAGACAGCATGTTCGAAATCGGGAACAAACTTCAATGCATCGTGAGGGCAGGTTATCACGCATAACTGACAGAACGTACAACTTCCCAAATCATACATATATTTATCTAACACTCGTTTGGTTTTGCCATCTTCGGTCGTTACTTTAGAGGAAAGAACCTTGATCGTCCCATTCGGACAATTCAACTGGCAGATGCCGCAAGCGACACACCTGTTATTTCCGTTCTCATCTTCTATCAGGGTCAATGTTCCCCTAAAACGATCGGCAATTTTTAAAGTCTTTCTGTTTTCCGGATATTGCTCGGTTACTTTAGGGGTTATAAATTCTTTCCCCGTTACTTTCATCCCGACCAATAGGCTCCACAAGCCTTTCCAGAAAGAAGTGATGTAATTTTTAAAACTTTCCATTTCTATGTTTTCGCAACTATATTTTTTTGAATCTTACTTTTTCTTTTATTCGACTACTCATTATCCTTAACTGTTCCACCCAAAATATCCAGTAGTTCGGTCGTAATACCTTGCTGCCGCAACTTATTGTATTCAAGCTGTAAGTCTTCCAATAAATTCTTGGCGTTATCGCTTGCCATTTGCATTGCCATAATACGGGCAGCTTGTTCCGAGGTCCGACTCTGATAACAAGACTCTTGCAATGTTGAACGCACAAAGAGCGGAAGTACCAACTCAAATATCGTAGAACGGTCTGGTTCATAAATATAAGGAGTATTCCGATATGTTTTTGCATCGGACAAGAACTCATCGGTACTTATCGGAAGAAGTTGTCGTGTTTTCGCCAATTGCGAAGCTACACTTTTATAGTATGCATATACAATCTCTATACGGTCGAACTCTTGGGAAAGAAAAGCCGTTGTCAACTCATCGGAAAATTGCTTCAATGTTTCAGGAGAACTTTTCGAAGAGACATACTCTACCGGACGAACTTTTATACCCGGAGTTTTTGCAACTAAAGATTTAATTTTCCCCCCGACCGGATACACCGTTATCTCTATCGGGGAAGTCGACGACTCACGCAGAGCATCGATAGAATCGGTAAAAGCCTTGTAAAGTTGGATATTGAATGCTCCACAAAGACCCTCATCAGAACCGAAAATGACAAAGGCAACCCGTTGAACGGGACGTTGTTCGGTCAACGGCGATTGATAGTCACTATCGGCTCCCAGCAAATTATTAATCGTACTTTGTATCTGATCCCGAAACGGCACAATGCGTTTCAAAGCAGACTCTGCTTTTCGCAATTTTGCCGAAGAGATCATCTTCATAGCACTGGTAATTTTTTGGGAAGACTGGACAGATCCGATTCTTCCCTTCAATTCGCGCATTGTTGACATAATACCTAAGCCTTAAATCGGTTTGTGACATCAGCGGCAACACGCTGAAGACATTTTTCAATATCTTCGGTCAATTTGCCGGCACGAAGTTCATCTAAAACTTCTGTCTTATATTTTGTTCTCAGTATTTGTAAAAATACTTTCTCAAATTCTGCAACTTTATCCAATGGGACATTTCTCAACAGACCTTTCGTACCACAATAAATTATAGCGATTTCCTCTTCTACCCGCATTGGAGAATATTGTGGCTGAACAAGGATCATACTGTTCTTACGTCCTTTGTCGATCACCATTTCGGTAACAGGGTCAAGATCGCCTCCGAACTTAGAGAACGACTCTAATTCCCGGTACTGAGCTTGGTCGATTTTCAAGGTTCCCGCAACTTTTTTCATTGCTTTCACTTGAGCATTTCCTCCCACACGAGATACGGATATCCCGACATTGATGGCAGGACGCATTCCTTGATTAAACAACCCTGTTTCGAGGAAGATTTGACCATCGGTAATCGAAATTACATTTGTAGGGATATAAGCAGAAACGTCTCCGGCCTGAGTTTCAATAATAGGCAAAGCCGTCAACGATCCTCCACCTTTTACCATTGGTTTGAGAACCGCAGGCAAATCGTTCATGGTTTCGGCCACTTTATCGTTTGCAATAATTTTTGCAGCACGTTCCAATAAACGAGAGTGCAAATAGAATATATCACCCGGATAAGCTTCACGTCCTGAAGGACGACGCAAAATCAAAGATATTTCACGATAAGCAACGGCTTGCTTAGACAAATCATCATAAACAACCAATGCATGACGTCCGCTATCTCTGAAAAATTCTCCAATAGTAGCACCGGCAAAAGGAGCATAATATCTCATCGAGGCAGAGTCGGATGCATTCGCGGCGAGTACGATTGTATATTCCAATGCACCATGTTCACGCAATGTATTGACCAAAGAAGCAACAGAGGATGCTTTTTGGCCGATGGCTACATAAATGCAATATACAGGATCACCGGCTAAATAATTATCGCGTTGGTTCAAAATCGTATCGACGGCAATCGAAGTTTTTCCGGTCTGCCGGTCACCGATAATCAGCTCCCGTTGACCGCGTCCGATAGGGACCATAGAGTCGATAGCTTTAATTCCCGTTTGCAAAGGTTGAGTCACGGGTTGGCGGAAAATTACACCCGGAGCTTTACGATCAAGGGGCAACAAGACGGTCTCTCCTTCAATTGGCCCGGCTCCATCAATCGGTTCTCCCAATGTATTAATGACACGCCCCAACAAACCTTCACCCACAGGAATAGATGCGATCTCTCCCGTACGACGCACCGTCATGTTCTCCTTCACCTTGTTTGTAGCCCCCATAAGGATTACTCCCACGTTACTTTCTTCAAGGTTCATCGCTACACCACGCACGCCGTTTTCAAACTCGATCAACTCGCTTGAGCGAACATTATCTAACCCGAATACATGGGCAACACCATCGCCCACTTCAAGGACAGTACCAACTTCTTCAAAGTCGATTTTAGTATCGACCTCTTCAAGTTGTTGTTTCAAAATATCGGATATCTCGTTTGGTTTTATCATAATTGCTTTTTGCTGCTTAGTAATTTTAAACGCAATAATTTAAGTTCCCTACTTACAGAAGCATCCAACTGCATCGAGTCAACCCGCACGATAAACCCTCCGATAATAGAAGGATCGATCTCATAGACAAACTCGATCTCATGGTTTGCTTTCTGCAAAATAAGAGACTTTATTTTATCGATTGTCTCTTTATTCAACTCCATAGCCGTAATAATACGTACCTGAGCGATTTGTTTCAACTCTCGATAAAGTTCCTGATACATCAGGCAAATCTGGCGAATATATGATTCACGCCGATTATGGATTACTAAACGAACAAAACGAAGGTAATCTACTCCCGCATCCGTCCCGACGGCGGCAATAAGGAGATTCTCTTTATCCTTTGCAGAAAGTACCGGATTCAACATCGCCTTCTGCAATTCAGGATGAGAAACAAAGTTTTCTTCAAACTTTTTTACCACCTCATATATATGGTCTGTAGTACCTCGTTCCTGTGCAAACTTGAGCAAGGCCTTAGCATATCTACGTGAAATCAGCCCTTCGTCCATGTCCTTTTAGTTTTTGTTCTCAATATCATTCAGCAGTTTGTCGATCATCTCAATCTGAGTCTTATCATTCGACAACTCTTTCCGCATCAATTTCTCAGCAATTTGTAAAGCAAATGCACTGACTTCGGTACGGAACTGTTGTTCTGACTCTTTTCGAGCTTGCTCGATCGAAAGAGCAGCAGCGTCCATCACCTTCTTGGCCTCTACAGAAGCAGCCTTTTTTGCCTCTTCTATAATCTGAGACTTCATTTGGGCGGCTTCCCGAAGAATATCCATCTGTTGACGTTGCGCCTCTGCCAATAGGGCTTGTGCATTCTTGGCTGCTTCATCTAACTGGGTTTTTGCATCTTGCGCATATTCTACGCCTTTATCGATGAGATCGGCACGATTGTCGATACTGCGAATGATATAAGGCCAAGCGTATTTTGCAAGTATGGCAAAAATTACCACCATTACAAAAAACATCCAGAACACCAGCCCAAATTCAGGCTTAAACAGTTCCATAACTTATTATAAGAATATTGCTAATAAACAAACAATAATAGCAAACAAAGCTACACCTTCAACCAAAGCGGCAATCACGATCATGTTTGCACGAATATCGTTAGATGATTCCGGTTGACGGGCAATAGACTCCATCGCAGAAGATCCGATCTTACCAATACCCAATCCTGCTCCGATTGCTGCGATACCAGCACCTATACATGCTCCGATCTTTGCTAACCCTGCTCCGGCTGCTGCTTGTAATAAAATCATTCCTAACATAATGTTCTAATTTTTAAGTTATACATTTATTTCTTTTTCGTTATTATTTTTTTCTTCACCGCTTACGCGTGCCAAACTGATAAATATGGTAGACAACATGGTGAAGACATAAGCTTGAATAAAACAGATAAGGAGATGCAATATGTTCATAAACAGGGAAAAAGCGACAGATAAAACTGTTGTCCCCGCTAAGACTGCAGCCCCCATGGTTCCAAATATAAAAATGAGCGAAATCAAAACCAACACGATAAGATGACCCCCCAACATATTGGCAAACAAACGAATCATCAACGCAACCGGTTTTGTAAATACTCCGAATATTTCGATAACAGGCATCAAGGGTATCGGACATTTCATCCACATCGGTACTTCAGGCCAGAACAAATCTTTCCAATAATGCTTTGTTCCAAAAAGATTAACGGCCAAAAACGTACAAATGGCCAACACCATAGTAATCGAAATATTTCCAGACAAATTAGCACCTCCCGGGAATATGACAATCATTCCCAAGACATTGATACAAAGTATAAAGAAAAAGAGTGTCAGCAAATAAGGGGCAAAAAAACGAGCATCTTTCCCCAAAATAGGCTTGATCATATCTTTATAAATCATATCTACGACAACCTCTATTGCCCCTAACCAACGGCGCGGAGCCTTATAAGGATGTTTTTTATACCATCGGGACAATGGGAAAAATAACAAAAACATCACTAACGCTGTTATGAAAAGCGCCATTACATTTTTTGTAATCGATATATCGATCGGACGATATTCTTTTCCTGCAGCATCAAGACCTACGATTTTTCCCTTATAATCTCCATCTTGAGCGATAAAATATCCATTATAGGAATTTTTGTTTTCCAGACGTTTCGAACTGAAAACCGACCAATCACCCTTATAATCACGGACAATCACCGGTAATGCCATACGATTGTGAGAGAAAGGTATTTCCCACCCGTAATTATCGAGCAAGTGCTCAAAAATCGCCTCTTTAGCATTGAACGGCTCTTCTTCTTCCGATGCAGATACCGTAAAAGGAATCATCAGAAAAAGGAATAAACCCATCCAATATATTAAAGTATGCTTCATTTTATTTTCTCTTTTTGCAATAAACTTGTCCCGAACACGTGCACCTCTTAACGAAGGCAAACAGCGATCCGGTTATGGTTTACATCTACAAATCCTCCGTCGATAGTAACGGTTTTAAGCTCTCCGCCGGTTTCATATTCTATTACACCCGCCACCAAGGTCGAAAGCAAAGATGCGTGATCTTCCAATACGGTGAACGAACCGAGTGTTCCCGGAAAAGTTACTTTACTCACTTCTCCCTGAAATACGATTCCTTCTGAAGATATAATTTCAAGATTCATAGTTAATCCTTATTTATTTTCTTTAGCCTCTTTAATCATCTTCTCACCTTTGGCAATGGCTTCATCGATCGTACCGACATTCATAAAAGCCTGTTCCGGATATTTATCCATTTCGCCGTTCAAGATCATCTTGAATCCACGAATGGTTTCTTCAATAGGAACCATCACGCCGGGAATACCGGTAAATTGTTCAGCCACATGGAAAGGTTGTGACAAGAAGCGTTGTGCACGACGAGCACGATTTACAACCAGTTTATCGTCATCCGAAAGTTCATCAACTCCCATGATCGCGATAATATCTTGTAAGTCGTTGTAATGTTGTAACAACTGTTTTACTGCTTGAGCCGTATTATAATGATCTTCACCGATAATCAGCGGATCAAGAATACGGGAGGTCGATTCCAGAGGATCCACAGCCGGATAAATTCCTAATTCTGCAATCTTTCTGCTCAACACCGTAGTAGCATCCAAGAAACTGAATGTCGTTGCCGGTGCAGGGTCTGTCAAGTCATCTGCAGGCACATATATTGCCTGTACCGAAGTAATAGAACCCGTCTTGGTCGAAGTAATACGTTCTTGCAAAGCACCCATTTCTGAAGCCAATGTCGGTTGATACCCCACAGCAGACGGCATACGACCCAACAAAGCGGAAACTTCTGAACCGGCCTGTGTAAAACGGAATATATTGTCAATGAAGAAAAGTATCTCTTTTCCTCCCTCATTCGAATCACGGAACTGCTCTGCCACAGTCAACCCCGAAAGAGCGACACGCAAACGGGCTCCGGGCGGTTCGTTCATCTGACCGAAAACGAAAGATGCCTGAGAGCTGTTTACTTTCTCCATATCAACTTTAGACAAATCCCAGTTTCCTTTCAACATTTCTTCTTTAAACTCATCGCCATAGTTAACAATACCCGATTCGATCATTTCACGAAGCAAATCGTTACCTTCACGAGTACGTTCTCCTACCCCTGCAAAGACAGAAAATCCGTTATGACCTTTTGCTATATTATTGATCATCTCCATGATCAACACGGTCTTTCCGACACCAGCACCTCCGAATAGTCCGATCTTTCCACCTTTTGAGTAGGGCTCAAGTAAATCGATCACCTTGATTCCTGTATATAGGAATTCTGTATTGATCGACAAATCTTCAAATGCCGGAGCCGGACGATGAATCGATTGCACTTCTTTGTAATCCAATTCCGGAAGATGATCGATCGTCTCTCCTATCACATTCATCAAACGACCTTTAATCTGAGAGCCGGTAGGCATAGCCAACGACCGTTGCAAGTCAATCACTTTCATACCGCGTCTCAGTCCGTCGGTCGTATCCATAGCTACGCAACGGACCGTATTTTCTCCGATATGCTGTTCTACTTCCACGATAAGATCTGTTGAGTCTTCTCGTTCGATCTTCAAAGCCGAATAAATAGGAGGCAGATCTTTTTCTTCTCCTTCGAACGCAACATCGACAACCGGACCGATAACCTGTGTTATATATCCAAATTTATCTCTCATAATTCATCTTTTAAACGGTTTATATAAACGGCAGCGTTACTTAATTTAGAAATGCCAGCCGAACATAACGACCAAAGTCATAAGTATCAAATTAACCAAACCTATTGGTACCAAGTATTTCCACTCAAGGTGAAGCAACTGGTCGATACGCAACCGGGGGAATGTCCACTTAAACCACATGATAATGAACATTACGACCGCAGTTTTTCCAAAAAACCAGATTACAGAAGGAATATAGTCCATAACCTGATTGAAAGCATCCCATCCACCGATATGGAAAGGCATCCAACCTCCTAAAAACAGTAAACTGGCAATACCGGAAACAATAAACAAATTCAGATATTCGGCCAAGTAATAGAAGCCGAAATGAATTCCCGAATATTCGGTATGGTAACCGGCCGTCAATTCCGATTCGGCTTCAGGCAAGTCAAACGGGCCACGGTTGGTCTCTGCTGTCCCGGCAATCAAATAAATAATAAAGGCTATCAGCATGGGAATATGTCCCGTAAATAAAAACCAGCCTCGGTTCTGAGCTTCGATAATACCGGAGGTTTGCATCGTTCCTGCAAATACAACTACGGTCAACATCGAAAGTCCTATGGACAATTCATAACTGATCATCTGCGCACCACTACGCATAGCACCGATCAAGGTAAATTTATTATTACTTGACCATCCGGCCAGTAAAATTCCCAATACTCCGATCGAAGAAACAGCCATGATAAAGAACACCCCGATATTAAAATCGATTGCAATCAATCCTTTTCCAAAAGGCATACAACCAAAAGCCAACATCGATGAGACAATCACTAAAAACGGAGCAAGATTGAATAGGAACCGATCGATATGCTTAATTTCTATTAACTCTTTAATAAGTATTTTGAGCATATCGGCCACACTCTGGAAAATTCCGTAAGGGCCTACCCGGTTAGGTCCTAAACGGCATTGAAAAAATGCGCACACTTTACGTTCGGCATAAATCAATACCAAAGCAATAACCGCATAAAGCAAAAGTAAGACCACTCCTACCAATACAAATTCAATCAAGAGAGCTCCCCACTCCGGCAGCCATTGCCGTAGCAGTGTATCTATCCAATGGGTAACTACTGAAAAATCGAACATGATATATTTCAATTATATAAGTTTATAAATTCGGTTTATCTGTCAATATCGGGCACGACATAGTCCAACGATCCTCCGATAGCAATCAAATCGGCAATTTTAGAACCGCGAGTCATGTGATCGACAGCTCCAACCAAATTGAATCCCGGAGAATTTACTTTAAGCCGATACGGATATTTGTCGCCTCGACTTTCGAGATAAATGCCAAAAGCACCACGGGCTGCTTCAACTTCTTTAAAGTAACGGCCTTCCGGAACTTTAATTATCGGTTTTGTCTTAGCCAGATAGTCTCCTTCAGGAATGTTATCTACCAATTGCTCCAATATATGCAATGACTGTTCTATCTCTTTCATTCTCACCATATAACGGGCATACGAATCGCCTTCGTCAGACAATACTTCATCAAACTGCACCTTATCATAAGCCGCATACGGAGATCTTTTCCGCACGTCACATGCCCATCCCGATCCACGACCGGAAGGCCCCGTCACGCTATAATTGATTGCATCTTCACGGCTCAAGAAACCTACGCCTTTCAGCCGGTTTTGTGCTATCACATTTCCGGAAAAGACTTCATGATATTCTTTAAGCCGTCCCGGCATCTCTTTTATAAACTCTTTTACTTTACGTTGGAAATCGGGATGAATATCTGCGATAACCCCACCAATGACATTATAATTCATAGTCATACGGGCTCCACATGTATCTTCAAAAATATCCAGGATTTTTTCACGTTCTCTAAATCCGTAGAAAAATGCTGTCAATGCCCCCAAGTCCATACACATGGTAGCAAAAAACAGCAAATGAGACGACACACGCATCAGCTCATCCATCATCGTACGAATATATACCGCCCGCTGAGGGACTTCGAGTTGCATCGCTTCTTCGATACACATACAAAGCGCATGACGATTGTTATGGGCCGAAAGATAATCTAAACGGTCTGTCAAATGGAGAGTCTGTGGATAGGTCATGCTTTCCCACATTTTTTCAATTCCCCGATGGATATATCCACAATGAACATCGATTTTCTTTATTGTCTCTCCGTCCAATGCTGTCTGAAAACGTAAAACACCATGCGTTGCCGGATGCTGCGGTCCGATATTTACAATATAATCATCTTCTTTGAAGATCATCCGTTTTTCTTCTACAACCCGACCTTCTGCATCTTCTCGCAAAGAGACAGTTTCGATATTCGAAGATTCATTGTCCGTCGGAATAGGATTGATTTTCGGATCAGCATCATAATCTTTACGGAAAGGGAATCCAACCCAGTCTTCACGCAAAAACAAATGCCGCATATCCGGATGATTGATAAAGCGAATACCGAAAAAGTCATAAACTTCCCGTTCATTCAACTCGGCATTCTTCCAAATATCGGATACCGTATACAGAAGAGGATTCTCTTTGTCAGAAGTCTCTACTCTCAAAATCACCCAATGGTTATATTGGGTTGAATTCAAGTAATACACTACACCGAGAGTTTCGCCCCAATCCATCCCGATCAGAGAGACTAAATTATCAAATTGCAGATCTTTATCATCATGCAAAAAGCGACATAGTGCATTCAGTTTATTGGCTGGGACCAAAGCAGTGAGGTGTTGACCTTCTTCAAAAACCGCCTCAGGTAAAAAAGCACTTATTTTTTCTTGTATATTTCCCATGAATCGAATTCAATTATCATTATTCTTCATCAAAATCTTTAGGTTTCTTTTCCTGACGGTTTACTCCACCAAAGAATTTTTCGACTTTTATTTTACGCTGTAACTGCATCATACCGTACAACATGGCTTCAGGTCTGGGAGGACATCCGGGTATGTAAACATCGACCGGCAAAATTTCCTCGACTCCTTTCAAAACATGGTATGAATTCTTAAACGGACCTCCGGAAACGGCACAACCACCCACAGCGATTACATATTTCGGCTCTGCCATCTGATCATACAGACGCTTCAAAACCGGAGCCATCTTATGAACAATCGTTCCGGCAACCATGATAAAGTCGGCTTGACGAGGACTGGCACGAGCTACCTCAAAGCCGAAACGGGCCATGTCGTAACGGGCTGCCCCCAACGACATAAATTCGATCCCACAACAGCTGGTTGCAAACGTAAGGGGCCATAATGAATTGGATCGCCCCCAATTAATTGCTTCATCAAGGCTCCCGACAACCACGTTGACACCGCCTTCATGCAATTTTTTAACCAATTGTTCAATATACTCATTGTCTTTGAAGTCTTCATACTTCATCGATTTTATTTTCACTTCCATTCCAAAGCTCCTTTCCGCCAAGCATAAGCCAAGCCTAATGCAAGTATTATCAAGAAAAATAAAATACTCATCAATCCTGCAACTCCCAAGTCTCTAACAATAACTGCCCACGGAAACAGAAATACGGTTTCTACATCGAACATTAAAAAGAGAATTGCAAAAAGATAATACCCTGCTTTAAACTGCATCCAAGAAGTTCCCCGAGTAGGGATACCGCACTCATAAGCTTCACCTTTTTGAGGATTAAATGATCGCGGAGAAATCAAACCGGCAATAGTCATAGCTGCAACAACCAGTGCTATTCCGGTAATAAAAACAACGACAAATAATGCTAAATTCATATACCTAATCAGTTATTATTCTATCCTCTCACTATATACTCTAACAACAAAAGGGGCATAATACCTATCTTAAACAATTTGTTTGAGATACTGTAAATATACCCGATAGAACCTCGTTCCATTGCATATTCATACACATAGGACACTTCAAAAAGAGGGGTTCTCTGAATGAGCATTCAAAGTAACACAATAAAAAATCGCAATGCAAATTATTTAATTCTAATTTTTTATAAAAATTCAAATTAGACATTTTGTTGCGACTTATAGGACATTTTTATAAGGGAGGGGATAAAAACTGTAAGATAAACCCATTTCAAAACAGATGAAATAACAAATTGATATATTTAAAAGATGAAACATGGAGAAAAACGATAACACAATAATAGCTCTATCTATAAGTATTTCAGTTCATATCGACGGGCAAAAGAGTGTATCATGGTCGGAGAGAAATCTTTTTTTTGAGGACGAGGAGGGCGTAGGACGGGCCATTTCGAAGCATGAGGCGGAAAGGGGTTGTTCCCCGTGTCCGTTTCTCTCTTCGTGTGTTGTGTTGGTAACGTGTGTTTGTCGGTGGCGTGTCGGCATTTGGCGGCCGACCTGTGAGCGTGAGAGAGAGGAATGGAGGAAGGAAAAAGGGGTAAAAATGGACATAAAAAAATCGAGGACAATCCTTCCGGGTGTTATACCCTATACTGTCCTCGATCTCTATATAAAGTGGCGGCGACCTACTCTCCCACTTTGCGCAGTACCATCGGCG
>CASFRL010000061.1 GCA_949297285.1 uncultured Bacteroidales bacterium | reverse complement strand
CCTTTATATCCTTCACATTCTGCAGTTTCTATTCCACCCCGTTGAGCTTGATAATAAGCCAACCATTTGCCTTGGGTGCTTTTCTGACCGGTAATCACTTCCGGAATACCTTCTTCAAATCCACCATTTTCCAACAGATTTTCCTGTGCAAACGCCGTAAGTCCGAAACACAAACTTAACAAGCAAAACATCATTTTTTTCATTGTCATTTTTTTTGAGATTAGTAGTATTTTAATTATTGAGCTATTAAACGAAATTCTACGGGACGACCGTCAACGCAGGTAACCGTTAACCGAGTATTCCCATTTTCTTGTTTTATAGAAACGTTTTCATCATTCGAACTGTTTTTCCATTTCCCTTTTAAAAGAACCGTTTTTGTCAGCGGACGTGAGGGTTTTGCTGTCGTATAAGTCTTTTCTTCTAAATTCAGGTTTGGATCGCAGATACTTATCATTCGAGTCTTCTTATCAACCGGGCGCAAAAGGACCAATGTTTCGGCATCGGAAGCAAGCAAGTAATCATCTTTCATTTCCAAAGGCTCAAAAACGACATATCCGATTGTTCCACTTGGGATGTCCTTTACAATATGAGCATACGTATCTTTTCTAAGTACCTGATAAGGCAATTTTTTTTCGGATGCAGCCTCCTTTATTTGCGCAGGCGTTGGCTGTACTAATACCATATACTCATAGCCGGCCTTTTCAGGAGCGACACCATGATTCAGGTATGCCGTCACAAACCGACCTTCGGTCTCCGACTTCAACTTATTGTCTCTCGATTTCTGCATTTGCCTCAAGAGATGCAAATCTTGTCCGGCAGCCACCCGATAATAGTTGCCTTTCGTATCGGAGAGAAGTATCGGAGAATCTCCCGGGATAGTTTTTTCTACCGGTATTCCGGTAATCGTGTCTGATCCCAACAGTATCGGTTCGGAGTTTCTTTTCAGTGCTAATTGGAACAGCGTGGTCTCCGTCGGATATTCCTTATTATCGTTAGAAATATCGGAACCCAAACAGATCAATCTGTTTTCGAAACAAAATACCGATTTTCGAGCGACAAATCCCGGGGTAAAGTTTTCGCGGTCTTTTTCTTTCAACTTAAATACGAACACGCCTTGTTTCCCTTCTAAAGAAGATGCTCCGGAGAAGTTCTCTTCAGAACGTTCCATTAATGTCCCCGGAAGAGGATTTTCAAGTTTCTCTAACGGAAGATGTATCGTTGTTGCTCCCGGTACACGGTTCCAGTCCCAACCGTCTTCGACAAAACCACTGGCAAAATTATTGACCGGTCGACCGGATGCCAAAATCTGTACCGAGCCATAACTCTGATAACGGCCATAACGATTATCTTTGGTATATATCTCAGAACACCATACATCGGTATTATATCCTTTTAAAGTTACCATCCAATTATCGAAACGATGTATGCCCAATGCTCCATAATTATAAGCGAAGAATCCTTGAGGTGCAGACGCGGCTTTAATTCCGGCGTCTTCAAACTTTCCTTTATATGGAGATGAGGTCCTGTTCAGTCTTAAATAATCAGCCGCCAATTCTTCATCAATTTTATTTCCCGAACCGGTAAGATCTCCTCTATCGGCCAATAAGGCAAAAGCCTGTACTGCATCATTCGATATAGATCCGTTAAAAGGATGTCGGCCGGCAATGCCCAGCCCCCAATCTTTCAGATTACAATAATTCCGCATGGTCTGCAAGGCAAGTTTTACGTTATGGGCAGCATCATCTGAAATGGTAAATTCGGTATGATTTGTCAACTCAAGATATTTCCCGATTGTTGCAAACGCCCCGATCGAATATGCCGGGTATAAACCTCCATGATGAAATGTTGTGCCATCGACCTTGATCCCGCCTATGGTTCCGGGGGTAAAGGCTAAAGATCCGCTTACCCAACGGCTCAAAGCCTTCATTTCACGCACCCGCTCCTGCATATCCGGTTGAATCAGGACACTGATCACTTTCGGTGTCAACAACGTATTCCAAGAATCGAGCAGCTCGTCACGTCCATATTGATATGAATGCCGGGTTTCGGCCAATCCGCTCCAATAGGATAATGTCCGGCGAATTTCGACATTCAGCGGTGTATTTTCTTTCAATAAATCACGCATCATCCATGCCGCTTTATAAATGTCACGTATTTGATAACCGTAATGGTGATTTGTTCCCAACCCGCTACCAAAAGCGAAACCTTGTTGTATGGCATATTCAAACACATCGAAGAATGCCTGCTTCGATTCTTCGTTTTTATTATAATACCAGTCTCCGGCAAATCCGAACAACATTGTTTCCAAGTCGGACAGCCCGATATCGCCGGCCTTTTTATTCAATTCGTCATTCGAAACCAACGGAGCTCCGGTCATCTTACCATCGACCCTGCGAATTTTGGCATTGTTGGCTATCGACAATGCTTTCGTAGCATTTCCTTTTCCGTTTTCGGGTGCCACCTGCGCCGTCAATCGTTGAGAAATGGTTTGTATATCCTTTTGTTGCGACGAGCTGACTGCTTGTAAAGGCAAGTCATATTGATATTGTTCCCATTCATGCAATCGGGCCCAATGCCAAAGAGTGCGCGAAAGTTTTGTATTATTTAAAGGAGTCTGATAATCCGGTGTTGCCTGGTGATGAACCCCCTTTAAGGGAAATTCGACCCGATCGAGCAAAAGCGTTCCGGATTTTAAATTTTCGGGTGTAGTGATTGTCCAACGTACCAAATCTTTACTCTTATGGTCTCCCTGCATATTTTCAAAGCTGACCCAGCAAGCTCTCCAGCCTGAAAATCCGAGGTTGTAATCGAACCAATAAGGGGTCGAACCATCTGCAGCGACAAAGGAGATGCGCAAAGCAGAATCGACAGGCTTATCATTATAAATCCACATGGTTAATCCGCCCCGATACGTATTCACAGCTTTTTTGAATAACGCCGGATTTTCAATAGTTAATACCGAAGGCGATGACCATTGCCATTGAAGAGAAGAACTCCCCTCCTTCACAAAATCTTTATTTAAAGATAACTTTGCACCAGTCGCAGAAATATATTTCGGAATAGAATCATTCCAATCGATCTTTTGAGAGTATCCGTCATGAAAAAACAGAACTATCAGGAGTAAGGCCAACCATTTTATTTTCATACAGTGTGTTTTTCGTTTGATGCAAATATCCTCATTATGAACGAAACAGCGAAAAATTTAAAAGCGATGCATATCCCATAAATTAAAAAATGGAACATTTTCAATATTTAGGGTCTCCTCTTTAAAGAAAAGAAGGCTACACCATCAACCGATGTAGCCTTCTTGATATATAGCATAGTTAAGGTTAGTTTTCCTTATTTAATCGTAAATGTAACTTCTTGAATCGTACGTGCAGCTCCGTAAACATTCTGATTTCCGGCAATGAAAGTTACCGTATAGGTTCCCGGTTCGGTATAGACATACGAGTAGGACGGAAGCCGGACATTTATATTTTTCAAGACTCCGCTATTCTCATCCGGATCGCACGTATTCAATTTCAACGCCTTGGTAAACAACCAGTCATCGGCATCATTGGTATATGTTTCACTGGGTCCACCACCAAGATACGTGAAACTATTTACCCGTGTCAATGATGAACGTAAATCCCACACTCCGGAACAAGATCCGCTACCCGAGCTATTGTCAAAATAGGGGTCTCCATGTTGCGCATGTTGTGGATCCGTATTCGGATTACAATCAAATGCCATCAATCCCAAATCGGCGACACCTAATGTGGTGGTATTCCCATTTTTATAGACAGTCGTTATGGCTACACTATAAAAATCCCAACGCTTTAAAGAATTTTTTCCATCGAAATCGGCTTTATAATGGAATGCAAGGGTCATTTCCGACGCACTGTAAGGAGTAAGATCAAAAGATGCTGATTCTCTCGGATCACTCGGGCCAATATAAGGGAACTTACTTTCCAATAATTCCCCGTTACTGCTCAACGATGTAGCATTGGTCTCGAAATCGGCAACACGGGCTTTATCGGTTGCCGCATCTTTACTCAAGCCCGGGAAATCATCGCTGACAAACAGCGACAAGGTATTGGTCACTTTCCCATATCTCGCAGTGGCTTCAAAACTTAACGTTACAGACTCGATCTCTTCCAAAGGCAATTCGGTACGTTCACGATTGGCATATACATGTCCTTCTTCTCCCGACCACCATGTGATATAATCGGGATTACCATCAAAATTAAATACGACCGGTTCTCCTGCTTTATAGGTGTTTTCCGGTGCTAATGAGACATTGAAATCGACGTTGTCATCCACATCCAAATCGTTGCAAGAAACGAAAAGTGCACCGACAGCCAATATATAAATTGATTTTTTGATTTTCATAATTTTGTGTTTTTAAAGGTTATCTCCATGCTTGATTCTGTTGCAACAAATTATTCAACCCAAGTTCTCTTGTCGGGATAGGCAACCATTGATACCGATCGGATGTCGCACCGTTTGTTGCATATACCAATAAATACTGGCGACCGCTCGACCAACGAGCATCGGTTGCATATAGACTGACTTTTTCCATTGCACTTTTATATTTACCCCAACGGATCAGATCCATTTTCCGCAGGCCTTCGAAGCAGAGTTCACGTCCTCTTTCGTCTTCGATCAAACGTTGGAAGTCATCAGAATCGGTAATCGTAACTTCAGGTGCGTTTGCCCGCGTACGGACTTCATTGACATAAGCGATCGATTTGACCGAAGGTGTTCCTTCTGCTTTATTCTGAGCTTCGGCATACATCAACAACACATCGGAATAGCGCAACAACGGGAAGTTGATCGGCGTATAATTCTTGTCCCGAGGAGTTGTCAGCTCATATTCTCTACGGAATTTACCGGCATTTCTTTCGATATACTGGGTACGTGTAGCAAATTGTTGATTTCCGTCTTTCAAATCGGGATCGCCGTTATTGTTTAACTTCACATCGCCGATATATTCCCAATTTCTCTTCCAATATACGGTTGCATCATCTCTTTTCTGGAAACGATACGGAGCAATATTCCAATCTTTGCGTTCATCTCTGTTATATTTCTCATTCAGAGGGTCAGATTCATCTTTCGTTGAAATCAAGTCAGGTTTTCCATCTCCATCTAAATCGTTATATAAATCCCATAAACGCGGAGTTACACAATGGCGACCATAACTGTAACCCAATGATGTTTGCAAAACATCGGCATTTTGAATACCACAAATCAAGCTACCTACACGGCCGGCATTTGTATGAGAATCTTGACGGTTTCCTTTAAACTCTACTTCCCAAATAACCTCGGCAGGATCATACGTGTCAGAAGCAAGATTTATGAATACCTGATCATAACCTTGGAGGTTCAAGCTATGAGTCATTGATCCATCCTGAGGATTGATTACTTCTCCGGCCCAATATTTGGCCTTAGCATAAAGTTCGGTTTCATTAGTCGGCCAACCGGCTCTCTTCAAATATACCCGGGCAAGAATACCTTTTACGGCAGAACGGCTTACACGACCTGATCCTACGGTTTGTATCGTACCGATCGAGTAGTTTTCTCCGTCATTCAAGACCTTCTCCATTTCATCTGTAACAAATTTCAAAACAGTAGCCTGAGGAGTAGCCTTAATATTCGGCATATAGTTGTCGGTATTGGTCTGTGCAGTCGTGATCAAAGGCACATCACCCCAACTTTGCGCCAGGAGGAAATAGAAATAAGCTCTCAAGAACGTCGCTTCACCCCGATACAACTTTTTATTTTCTTCAGTTACAGGAGCATCGGTTATGCGTTCGAGGAAATAATTTGCATTATTAATACCTTCGTACAGACCTTGCCAAATAGCAGCCAGATTGGCATCATTTGCGGTATAGTTATTATTGGACAACCCGACTTCGGCCGTACTGGATGTATAATAATAGGTAAGGTCATCGGTTCCTACAGCCTGATAATACTTTTCGCCATAAACATTCGAGCTGTTCAAAGTATTATAAATCCCGGCAAGTCCCATAAACGCCTCGGTATCATCTTTATAAAAATCATCCGGATCGATGAAATCATTTGGCGTCGTTTCCAAAAAATTGCAAGCAGTGAACAACAACATCGTACTGCCCAGAAATATATTTTTTATTGTTTTCATTTTCAAATTCGGATTTTATCGGTTAAAAACTAACATTAAGACCTACGGAGAAGTTATATGCCCGAGGATAAGCCGAGTAGTCAAAACCCGGAGTCAAGGCTGAGTTTCGAACAGAAACTTCCGGATCGTATCCCGAATAAGAAGTCAATGTCCACAAATTTTCTCCCGAAATAAATATCCGTGCACTGGATAACGTCAGTTTTTTCAAAACTCTTTGCGGGAAGTTATATCCTAAAGTCACTGATTTCAAACGTAAATAAGAACCATCTTCAATCACACGTGAAGAGAATACGTTCGGTTGATTTGCCGCACGCGGAATATCGCTATCGGGATTTTCCGGAGTCCAACGATCGGCATAGGATGCAAACATGTTGGTTTCTCTTTTCCACAATCCATTGTCGAACAAAAGTCGGTTGGCATTTAGAATATCATTTCCATAAGACCATGTGAAGAAAATATTCAAATCGAAATTCTTGTATTTGAAATTATTCGTAAAACCACCCGTATGGATTGGCTGTCCCCGACCGATAATAGTACGGTCATTATCATCGACAACACCATCACCGTTTATATCGACATATTTCGCATCTCCCGGTTGAATGGTAGAACGGTCATTTCCGTTATTGGGCACATTCGATTTCAAAGTATAAGTTCCACCCGAAACGTCAAAATCTTCATATTTGTATGTTCCGTCATAAATATATCCGTACATCAAACCTAACGGTTTTCCAACTTGAGCGATATAGGAAGGTTCTGCACTGTAAGCATTATCAAAGGTAACGGTACTCAACAGGGTTTCCTGATTCCGGGCAAGTTCCTTCACTTTGCTTTGATTGAATGCGATATTGAAATTCGTCGTCCACATAAAGTTCTTGTTCTTGATATTCGTAGTTTCCAACGTGATTTCCAAACCGCGGTTCTGCATCTTTCCTACATTCAAGAAAGTAGAAGAATATCCTGTGGTATAAGGAAGATCTGCCTGAAGTAACAAGTCGCGGGTAATTTTATGATATAAATCGACTGTAAGAGAGATCCTGTCATTGAAGAATCCGAGATCAAGACCTAAATTGGTTTGTTCGGTAGTTTCCCATTTCAAATTTTTATTTTCCAAACCGGTAAGTTTATAAGCGGTCTGATAGCTGTTTGCAAAAGGATATTCGAATGCGATTTTCGAAGTCATTTGTCCTAAAGCGGCAAAATCGGATACCCGGTTATTCCCGGTAGCTCCCCAGCCTAAACGTATTTTACCATTAGAAAGCCAATCTTCGGCAACCGCCAAAAAGTCTTCCCGGTTAAAGTTCCACGCTACCGATGCTGAGGGGAAATAACCCCAACGGTTTTCTTTTGAAAATTTTGAAGAACCATCGGCACGGAACGATGCTGTAATATAATACTTCGATTTATAATTATAATTGACACGGGCAAGGTAAGACATCAACATATTCTCTCCGATAGTAGATTCGGACAATACAGGAATACCATTATCCATACCGGCCATACCTAAATCTTCATGAGAAATATTCTGTACGTCATTTCTGAAATAGTTAGAATAATTTCCTTGGAAGGTAGCTGCGGCCATTGCCGAGAAATTATGCTTACGATTAAACACCTTCGAATAATTCAAGACATTTTCATTCACCCAACTATGGTCATCATATTGACGCACTGAAGCATTTACGCCTTCGGAACGGGTAGCGTTACCATAACGGGTCTTTGAATTATTGAACTGTTCATTTTGACGTTTTTTCAACCGATAACTTCCTGAAACTTTTAATTTCAATCCCGGGATAAAGGTATATTCTGCATAGGCATTAGCTTGGAAGTCATCTTGTACCAAGCGGCGATATTCATTTTTTAATGACAAAATCGGGTTAAAACGATAGTCATTATTCGTTGGTACACTCGGGTCCCACAACAATGTACGCAAATCCGTACCATCGTAGGTTACCGGCCGATATCCCCAAACGCTATAAAACAAACTATTTGTAGCACTGCTTGAGGCAACCGAGGGTGAAGCACCATTCGTTATTCCCCGAGCATAGTTTCCATTGACATTTACTTTTAGTTTCGGACTGATTCGCTGATCGAGGCTAAAACGTCCCTGGAAACGTTGATAACCCGAGTTCAACAAAATACCCTCTTGATTTAAGTATGATAATGATGCCGTATAACGAGTTTCGGCAGTACCTCCGGTCAAAGAAATATAATGGTTATTCGTATAAGCTGTCCGGAAAATATCATCTTGCCACTTATACTGATCCGGATAATTGCGATACGATTCAAGAGTACGTCCGTCAGAATAATAGGTTGTACTCAGATCGTCTTGTATTTCTTCTTGAAGTTTTACGAACTCATAGGCATCCATAAGCTCAAGTTTCTTGGTTACCATAGAGACACTGAAACTTCCGTTATAAGAGATCTTCGGCTTACCGATCTGTCCTTTCTTGGTTGTAATAATGACAACGCCATTTGCACCACGGGCTCCATAAATCGCCGTAGCAGAAGCATCTTTCAAAAAGTTCATCGACTCGATATCGTTCGGGTTCAAAGCAGCAGCATCGGCATCTTCTACCGGGAACCCGTCAATCACGAATAGCGGAGAGTTATCTTGCGTAATTGAGTTTCCTCCACGAATCACAATATTGAATGCCGACCCCGGCATACCTTCGTTGGAAGTAACCTGCACACCTGCAATACGTCCCGCCAAAGCTTGATCGAAACTAACTACCGGAGTTTGTAACATATCTCCTAAATTCGCTTCGCCGACAGCTCCTGTCAAATCTTTTCGAAGAACTTCCTGATAACCGACAACAACAACTTCGTTCAAATCTTTTGCCGTCTCTTTCATGACAACAGTCATCGGTTTCTTTAAATCCACTTTTTGTTCTACCGCTCCAAATCCTAAAAAGGTAAATCGAAGCACCGTGTTTCCATCCGGTACCGAAACGCCAAATTTTCCATCAATATCAGTCGTCGTACCTTTATTGGTTCCTTTTACAAAGATACTGACACCGGGAAGTCCATTCCCCGACTGATCAACTACCGTTCCGGTCACATTTTTTTGGGCCTGCAATGCCAAAGCACTGAAAGCACACAACATCACTAGGATAATCCTTAGTTTATTTCTTTTCATGAGTCTTGGTGATATTTGATTAGGGTTATTGTTTTTAAATTCAAAATGAAATCTGACATCTTAAAATCAAAATAAATTTACATCAGCCAGAGATTAAAAAATCGTGTGTTTTTTGTGTTTCATGGAATCTTTTTTTCTATTCAGAGGATTATTCAATGTTTTTTGGTTGTCAATTCGGAGGCTAATATAGATACATTTAAAATAATACAAACCTTTTCAACTTTGGAATATAGCCCATAAAATAAAAAATGGAACCTTTTGTCCATTTTTTTAGACAACAAAACCGAGTCCCGTTTTTTTTGATACAAATTATATAAGAATATAGGACTCGCTTCTCCCTCAAAAACTGTTATCGAATCTTAGAATAAGCTATCTTAGCCCCAAAATCAAGAATTTAATAACTAATTAAACACAAAAGCCCATCTATTATGAGAAAGACACTCTTTTTTGCAAGTTTATCACTGTTGCTTCTTTTTAGTTGCATGAAAAACACCAAACACCAGACAGGACAAACCGATCCGATACAAAAAGGTATAGAAACGGCAACTCAGCAAATAGGAAGGCAAGTTGAAATTATCGAAGATTCCGGAAGATTCTTGAATCCGAGAACGGTTTACAACGGCGTAATCGAATATATCCCGGCCGATGACTGGACCAGCGGGTTCTTCCCGGGAACCATGTGGTATATGTATGAACTCACCAACGACAACAAATGGAAAGACTTAGGTATCAAATATACTGAAACGTTAGATTCGATAAAATATCTCAAATGGCATCACGATGTCGGCTTTATGATTTATTGCAGCTACGGGAATGCATACCGCCTGACCGGAAATCCGGCTTATAAAGATGTAATCATAGAAACGGCCAAATCTTTATCGACCCGCTTCAGACCGGCAGCCGGTGTTATACAATCTTGGGATGAAGACCGTGGATGGCAAGGTACTAAAGGTTGGATGTGCCCGGTTATTATCGACAATATGATGAATCTCGAACTTTTATTCGAAGCTACGAAATTGAGCGGCGACTCTACATTCTACAAAATTGCGGTCAGTCACGCCGACACGACAATGGCTCACCATTTCCGTCCCGATAACAGTTGCTATCATGTTGTAGATTATGATAAAGTAAACGGTGGCGTACGTAGCAGACAAACGGCACAAGGATATGCCGACGAATCGTCTTGGGCTCGCGGACAAGCATGGGCATTATACGGATATACAGTATGCTACCGCGAAACAAAAGATAAAAAGTATCTGGAACAAGCTCAAAAAGTATATGATTTCATATTTAATAATAAAAACATGCCGGAAGATTTGGTTCCATACTGGGATTTTGACGCGCCTCATATTCCAAACGAACCTCGCGATGCATCATCGGCAGCAGTTATCGCTTCTGCTTTGTACGAACTGAGCACTTATGACAATACCAAAGAGTACAAAAAAACAGCAGATAAAATTATCGATTCTCTATCGAGTCCTGCTTACCTGGCAATTGTCGGGACAAACGGTAATTTCGTATTGATGCACTCTGTCGGCAGTATTCCTCACGACAGCGAAATCGATGTTCCGCTAAACTATGCCGACTACTATTATTTGGAAGCATTGACCCGCAAAATAAATCTTGAAAAGAAATAACATCTCTAACATTCTTCTCCCGATCGCAAATTTGTCGCAATCGGGAGAAGAATATTTTTTTTAGAAATACAGGCACAAAAGCCTTTGGAAAAAGAGCCCCCTACTCTGGCAGGGGAAAATACAATATCCTCTATGCGATTTTCCCGATCGCAACCGCTTAACCGAATTACGTCAACATTGATAAAACGATATAAATCTTATGTACTATTTCAAACACCTCTCTCTTTTATTCATGCTAATACCGGCTTTTTTTGCCACAAATGCTCAAGTCAGGGAATTCAAGCATCCACAAATTCTTTCATTCGAAGAATCGACCTCTCCGGTGATTGCAGGAGAAGGATCGAAAGTCTCTCTATCTGACAAGCACTACAAACATTTAAAAAGCAGTCTTTTGTGGAATTGGGACAAACCCAATGCACAAATATTTATCAAACAACCGATAGGGTATCTGGCTCAGAATCCCAATCCGAAAGAGACCTCTCTCTCTACTTTTATATTCTGGGTCTACAATCCCCAAGCTATTACCTCAGGGAAACTGAAATTCGAGTTTCTGAAACAGGGGAAAGTCTGCTCATGGTTCGAATACGGAATGAATTTTACCGGATGGAGCGGCGCATGGCTGATCTTTAGCCGAGACATGCAGGGAAAGCCGGAAGAGGGAATGGACGAATTACGTATCACCGCACCGGATACGGCTTCGGGAGAACTTTTTTTGGATCACATCATTTTATCCTCTTTCCAAGACGTACGCCACCAAACAGCCGATTTTCAAGCACCCTATATCAACCCCGAGACAACCAGCCATTGGTTAATTCTATTGAAGTCATGGGGGAATAAATTTGACCTCCCGATAGCGGAACAAGTGAGTCCTTCTGAACAAAAAAGTATGGATGATATCGAGAAGCGGCTCAAACAATTGTTACTTCCTAAAAAGGAATTTAACATCGATAAACTGAGAACACAATTCAAAGCCTATAACATTACAGAGAACCCGGATGGATCAATTTCCGGATTACCCGTTTTTTTCGAACGTTTCGGCGAGGCTTATGCCAATCTGGGAGGAGAGAACTACGCTAAAATATATGCCAATCCGATGGGATTGCGCAATTGTGTCAACCTTATGTACAATCTGGCTATTGAGTTCAATAACAGCATCGATACTCGTGAGAAGAAAGAATTGGCCGACATGTTTATCTTAATGAGCCGCCACCTGCTCGATCAAGGATTCAGGGCAGGCAGCGCAATGGGGACACTGCATCATTTAGGTTACAGCATAAGAAACTACTACCCGGCAATGTTCTTGATGAAAGATGTCTTGGTAGAAGCAAAATTAGACCACGACATACAACAGGCAATGGAATGGTTTGCCGGCACAGGAGAAGTAAAATTGAAACCCCAGATATACGGCATGGACATAGACGCTTTCAATACCAGTTTGATAGGCCGCCTTTCCAGTATCATGATGATGAAAGATTCTCCTCGCAAGGTAACTTATTTGCGATCAATATCGAGGTGGATAGATAATGGCCTTCGTTTCTCGGACGGCACAATGGGCTGTTTTAAAATCGACGGTACGATATTCCACCATCGCCACAATTATCCGGCGTATGCCATAGGAGGATTGGATGGGGCCGTAAACTCGGTATGGCTATTGCAAAATTCTGAATTTGAAATTAGCCGGGAAAGTCACGAAAACCTGAAGTTTGCACTTCTCACCATGCGGAAATACTGTAACCTCACGACTTGGCCTTTATCTTTATCCGGACGCCATCCTGACGGAAAAGGGAAACTGATTCCTTGGCATTATGCCCGATTGGCAGAAGTCGGCAGTCCCGACAAAAAAGAAAAAATCGATACCGAACTCGCAGCAGCCTACTTACGTTTAAACAACGGAAAGAAAAGCAGCTTCAGTAAGGAATTTGCAAAAGCAGGGATAACTCCAGAAAAAGCGCCAGAAGGAAACTGGGCACTCAACTATTCATGCCTGGCCGTACACCGTCGGGGCGAATGGTTGGCAACAGCCATGGGACACAGCCGGTATCTGTGGGCAACCGAGTCTTATATCGGCGCCAACTATTTCGGACGTTATCTGAATCATGGTAATTTACAAATTTTGGGGAGCGGAAATTCGATAGATATGTTTTCTTCCGGGTTCAACCAACAGGGTTGGGATTGGAACCACATACCGGGAACAACCGCTGCCGTTATTCCAATGGAAGATCTTAAAGCCGATATCCGACAAGTCGATGACGTATCGGGTTATGAAGAGATGTTATTATCGGACGAAGCTTTTGCCGGAGCAATATCCAGCAAGAACCGAAACGGGGCCTTTGGAATGAAATTACATGAACACGACAAATATAACGGATCTTTACGGGCTCTCAAATCTTACTTCTTTTTCGACAACCGGGTTGTCGCATTAGGCTCGAACATAGAAAGTGCTCTTCCGAATGCACCGGTACATACAACCTTGTTCCAAGTATATCTGCCTGAAGAATATGATCCTATTTTTGTCAACGGCAAACGCATCACCGAGTTTCCGTATGAAAAACAACTATCAGGAGAACCGATCTTATTGGGAGACGGTAAAGAGAACTACTACCGGGTATGCAACGGAAAAGTCACCGTGCATAAAGCATTGCAAAACTCTTTGGATGAAGAGACTTGCGCACCCACCGAAAATAATTTCGCATTAGCAGCCATCGATCACGGTATGACTCCGACAGATGCCTCTTATGAATATATGGTACTGATACACCCGACTAAAGAAGAGAAAAAAATGTATCAAAAATCGGGTGGATACACCGTTCTGCAACAAGATCGCAAAGCACACATTGTCAGAGACAAGGTTACGGCTACGACCGGATATGTACTGTTTGAAGCCGGCGAAGTAAATGTCGGCAACGAAATCGTATCGACCGATACGCCGTGTTTGGTTATGACGGCAAAAGACGACAAGGGAAAAATGACAATCAGTGTATGCGATCCCGATCTACACTTTTATGAAGGTCCGGCCGACGAACAATATGATGCAAACGGGAAACGAATAGAACGAAGCGTTTACTCCAGAAAATGGATCGACAACCCGTCTGCCATATCGACGATTAAGATAAAACTAAACGGATTATGGCATTTGGAAACGCCATCTGATTATATAAAAATATCTGAAAAAGATAGTCGCAATACGATTCTTGAAATCTCTTGTCAACATGGCATGACTCGAGAAGCAAACCTGATTAAAGATTAAAATGCAATGAAAACACAAAAAAAATTTTTATTTGCTGCGGCAGGATTATCTTTGACGGGAATAATTCCTTCTGCAGCCCAAAACAACAATAACGAGAAAAAGCCTAATGTAATCTATGTTTTTCCCGATCAATTCAGAAATCATGCTATGGGATTCTGGGGCGAGAAGGGATTTAAGGAATATGTACGGTTTAAGCCCGACCCGGTAATCACGCCCAATTTAAATAATTTTGCCCAGGAATCGGTCGTACTGACATCTGCCATGAGTAATTGTCCGTTAAGTAGTCCGCATCGAGGCATGCTATTGTCGGGTATGTATCCCGACGGAAGCGGAGTTACGCTAAATTGCAACTCAGACCGACCGATAAGCAGTCTTCGGGAAGATATAGAGTGCATAGGAGATGTTTTTAAGAAAAACGGATATGCTTGTGCCTATATCGGCAAATTGCATGTCGATTTTCCGACCCCTAACAATCCGGAAGCACCGGGGACTTACGTAAATAATGACACTCCGGTATGGGATGCCTATACTCCGAAAGAAAGACGGCATGGATTTGATTATTGGTACTCTTACGGGACTTTCGATGTCCACAAGCAACCGCATTATTGGGACACCGACGGCAAACGGCACGAGATAAGGGAATGGTCGCCCAAACACGAAGCGGATAAGGCAATAGAATATCTAAAAAATACAGGGAACGTACGAGATGCGTCAAAACCGTTCTTTATGGTAGTGAGCATGAATCCGCCACACAGCCCATATCGTACACTCGACGATGTTATGGAAGAGGATTATAACCTTTATAAGGATATTCCTTTAGAAAAACTGCTGGTCCGTCCAAATGCCAACCCCAAGATGGAGAAGGCTAAATGTGCTCCTTTCTATTTTGCATCGGTAACAGGGGTAGATCGTGAATTCGGCCGTATTTTAAAAGCGCTGAAAGAATTGGGACTGGAAGATAACACGATTGTCGTTTTCTCCTCTGACCATGGAGAAACCATGTGCAGTCAAAATACAGATGACCCGAAAAATTCTCCTTATGCCGAGTCTATGAATGTACCATTTCTTGTTCGATATCCTGAGAAATTGAAGCCTCGCGTAGAAGATAAGCTTTTACTTTCATCTCCGGATATCATGCCGACAATACTTGGCTTGGCCGGATTGGGACAAAGTATCCCCTCAACCGTACAAGGGACAAACTTTGCTCCGGTAATCTCAAAAAAGGGAAAGGCACCCAAACTCCCTTCAGGAGTTTTATACTTGAGAAATCTGAATGGAGAAAAAAATGCTGAAGGGAAAATCGTTTCCTACTTCCCTGAAACCCGGGGAATAAAGACCGATCGATATACCTTGGCTATATCGATCGATAAAAAGCAGAATATCAAACAGATTTACTTTTATGACGATCTAAAGGACCCTTATCAGATGAGAAACCTGTCCGTAGAAGAAAATCAAGAAATATTCAACAGCCTATGTAAAGAGATGGGACAATTATTGAAACAGATCAACGACCCATGGTATAAAGATCGTATTTTAAGTGCTAAAATTCCATATTAAGCATACTGTTATGAGGGCGACTCGAAAGTCAAGTTTCATAAAGAGGAGCTTATAAACAGTAACTTAGCATTATTTTTTATTGATATTAAAAAGAGTTTTATTATGGTCCATCGGGACTATGATAAAGCTCTTTTATACTTAGAACTTACACGCTGTATTTTTTTAGAAATTGTTGTCTACTTTTAGGTCACCCTCATAATAATCCGATATTTTTAATGAATAAACCCAATTTTCATCCGTAACTATCATTATAAAATATGTGAATATATATAAAATATTGATAATAAAAACACTTCAATAGACCAATCGCCATAACCAGGACAAAGGGAAGAGGCCATATCAAAGCACAGGGGACCGAATGGCCGGGATTGCCCTTCAAAAAGCCGACATTACCGGGTGAATCGAGGGATATCAGGCTTCCGACACATTCAAAAAAAGCAAAGGAATAGCAAATGAAATGTGAACGCCAATTAAAAAACAATGGAAACATATTCAAATCTTTTCGAGTTTTTCCGTGTTTATACTATAAAAATTGAAAAAGTAATTATTCATAGCCTTTTTTTAAAAAAAAAGAGTATATTTGCTAAAAAGGATTGATATAAAATCCCGACAATTTACAGAAAAGTATTAACCAACATAAATAAAACGCTTTCATTGCAATAAATCCCAGCGTTCTATTTTAAAAGTGTTTTTTATGTTCAAAACAGTCAGGTTGATCATTATCATATTACTGTTACTCATCGCAAATGTCGATTATCTACCGGCATTTAATGGTAATGTAGATCAATTCCGCTTAAATTTTGAACTGCCGTCAAGGTCGGTACAATGTATCACTCAGGATAAACAAGGCCTTATCTGGATCGGGACAAACGACTGGGTAGTCTACTACGACGGTTACTCATTGCAAACCATACCCATACCGCAAAATATAAATCATGCGCTTTACAAAAGAATATATTCTCTTCAAAATGACGCTTACGACAGGATGTGGATAGGTACGCCTTATGGTGTTTTCAGATACGATAAACAAACCGGAGAGATAAAGCATTTTTTGCCAAACGAAGAAGATGTAAACAACAAAAGCAACGTCATTTACAGCATTGCACTATCGCCTGACAAACAGATATGGTTAGGGACACGTAACGGAATTTACCGATATGACGAATCTTCGGACAAACTGATTTTATCTCCGCTGTTTGCCCACCATACCACTTTCAATGAAGTTTTGAAAAGCGAGCGAATCGCCAAATGCATCTATTTCGATAAAATGGGGTTTCTATGGGTCGGTACCGAAGGGAACGGCCTTTTAATTATCAATACGAAAGAGCGGACACACAAAAGTTTCCACTATTCTCTTACAGATACGACGACCATCCCCAGCGATTTTATCGTCAATATGTATGAAGACAGTCTCGGCTCGCTATGGATTGCTACCGCCGACGGTTTTTGCCGATTGCGCAGAGACGACAATAATTTCGAACGCTACAATCATACAGGAATAAACGGCTTAGTAACCGATCTCACAGAAGACAAAAACGGAACATTATACCTCTCTACGGATAACGGTATTGCCGTTTTCAACCGACAAGACCAGTCTGTCGAATGGTTAAAGAACAATCCGGGCAATGAAAATACCCTCTTGAGCAACGACGTAATGTCTATTTACAAAGACCGCTCAGGGGCAATCTGGTGTGGGACATCCAAAGGTGTATGCCGGATCGAAAGGCAACCGCGATATCCATTGTTCCAAAATCTTCCACAAGATGAAAATTCTCTCAGCAACAACTCTTTGATTTTTTTACAACCCGACAAGAGCAAGAATCAATTATGGATAGGGACAGCGAACGCAGGAATAGATCGGTATGATGCTACAAGCGGACAGTTTACCCATTACTCCTTAAACAGCACATCGAATCTGAAATCGGGATATAATCAAGTAAGGACAGGTATCTTATTGCGCAATGGGAATCTATGGATAGGGACTGCCGGAGGATTATTGGAATATAACAGCGCTCAAGATGTTATACTGCCCAAAACATTGAATTATAAAACTGAGTTGAAAGAGATATATGCTTTACTCGAAACCCACAACCGGGACATATGGATGGGGGTTTTGGATAAAGGTCTATATCGGTATAATGCGAGAACAAACCGAATCGAAGAGATTCCTTTGCCCGCCGAATATTCCGACAAGAAAGACATATACACCAATATCAAAGTGCTATTCGAAGACTCAGAGCATAACATCTGGATTGCCTTTTATTTGGGCGGTGTAGGATGCTATTCGCCAACGAGCAAAACCCTCAAACTATATACCCAGGCTTCGACAAACAATGGGCTCAACAACAACATCGTATGGGATATTGTCGAATTGCCGGACAAAACACTCGTATTTGCAACAGGATCGGGAATCAGTTTCTTCAATCTAAACAGCAAAAATTTTGAAATAAGAAAAAATTTCAATGCGGCTATCAATGGGAGTGTAACTTCTATCCTTCCGGTATGGCCCGATTATTTATGGTTAGGGACCGAACATGGACTTGTACGAATTTCGATGTCGGGAGACAATATTATCCGATTCACCGAACGAGATGGCCTGCAAGGACCGCTATTCAACTATCAAGTTGCAGCGGAGCTCCCGCCCTATCTGTATTTCGGCGGGAACAACGGATTCAATAAAATCGATACCCGCATACAATTCGACAATAGCTTTATTCCATGGCCGACAATATTGAAAATCAAGAACAATAAAGGTAGTATCGATGTAAATCAATTAAAAACAGAAAACAATGTACCGGTTCTTTCTCTTTCGCCGAAAAACGGGCCTTGTGAAATAAGCGTTTCGGCTTACTCTTACCAAAATGAGTGGCGCAACCGTTACCAATATAAAATAATGCCCAAAGATTCGGTCTGGAAATGGATCGATTTCGGAAGGAACACCATATCGCTTCCATCCCTGAAAAGTGGTAAATACACCGTAATGCTCCGTGGAGCAAATGCCGACGGGAAATGGGGCAACGCTCATGAGGTTCTCATCATCCAAGTAAAAAACATATGGGTAACTGTTATATGCAGCATTTTAGGAATAATCTTGGTTTTAGGACTTTCTCTTTTCTTCTTGAATAAGAAATATCCGCATATTCTCAAAAAATATCATAAGATTTTATCGAAAAAGAAAAACAAGGTCCTTAAAAATTCGTTCAAGAAAAAAGACCCGGATGAGAAGACAAGAAAAATCGTAGATGCCCTCATCGCGACAATGGAGACAGAGCACCTATATACGAATAAACGTCTCAATAAGGCTCAATTGGCGGCAGTGTTAAAACTCACCGAGTTACAACTGGCTCAAATACTGAAAGAATATATCGGAAAGGGATTTGCCGACTTTGTCAACTATTACCGGGTCGAAGCGGTAAAAGAGAAATTAAAAGACCCGAAATACAAGGATATAACCTTAATGGGAATTGCCGATGAATGCGGATTCAATTCCAAAACATCTTTTTATCGGGTATTCAAGGAAGTTACCGGCATTACGCCTGCCGATTATTTGGAACAGTTAAAGAAACGGTAATAATAATCGAAAACGATTTCTTTACCCCACCCGATTAAAAATCACACTTCGAATTGTTCTAACCGCATCTGGGTTCCATCGAATACCGCATACGAGAAATGAGAGATCCAATCCCCCAGAATAATTACGCGGCTGTTTGAGCGAATCATTAAATCGAGCAGAATATGGCGATGCCCGAAAATAAAAAAATCGATATGTACAGAAGATTTCTCAAGATAAGACTTTGCATATCGTACTAAATATTCGTTATCTTCTCCGCAATAATCTGTGCAATCACCATTCAGACGGCTATGAGACGACCATTTATGGGCAAATGCAACCGTCCAACGAGGATGAATCGCAGCGTAAAGTTTCTGACAAAATTTATTATGAAAAATCGCACGGATAAGGCGAAAAGAGCATGACGTATCTCCCAAACCGTCACCATGAGCCAAATAAAAGGTTTTACCGTTCAGGTCGACGATTTCAGGAGTATAATGTACCTTGACCCCCAATTCTTGTGGCAGATAGTCGAATATCCATATATCATGATTCCCGATAAACCAATGTACCGCTATTCCACGATCGGTGAGTTCGGCTATTTTTCCGAAAAATCTTGTAAAGCCTCTCGGAACTACGGTTTTATATTCATACCAATAGTCCAGAATATCTCCCATCAAATATATTGTGGCAGCATTTTCTTTTATCGAATCGAGCCAACGAACCACTCTCCGCTCATTTTCAAGCGGATTTTTCAACGTTCGAGCGCCCAAATGCAGGTCGGACAAAAAATAGACGTCTTTCATTGAACGGCACATTTAAAATAGAGGCATAAGCCTATCTTTATAAAAAACCAAGTTCAAGTTTGGCTTCTTCACTCATCATGTCTTTATCCCATTCCGGCTCGAAGACTAATTGGATGTCAACACTTTTGACTTCATCTATGCTTTCGATTTTCATCCGCACATCTTCTATGATAAAGTCTGCAGCTGGACAATTCGGAGCCGTAAGCGTCATGTCGATACGGACATTCTTCTCTTCATCTACATCGATCAAATAGATCAATCCCAAATCATATACGTTTACCGGTATCTCCGGATCATAAACCGTACGAAGCATTTTCACAATCTTTTCTTCAACGGTCAATATATCATTTTCTTTTTCTGCCATAATGTATTATCTTTACTTAAACGAAGATACTCAATTTTTACGGAAACCCAAAACCGGGGCAAAAAGTTAGGACATTTTATTACATTTGCATACCAACGAATAAATTTACCGGCAATGATAAAACAAGATTACCTACTGGCGCAAATCGAAGAACTGGCTAAAAAATTGGCTAAATTGCTAAGAAAAGAAGAGAGTCACGAAGACGAAACCGAAACTCTTGCCGACGATTGTTATAAAGACCTTCATCTGACCTTACAAGAGGTTCAGAACGCGACAGCCGAAGAGCTGACCGAAAAGGTTATGAATTGGGAACTCCTCGAACTATTGATCAAACTGATGCTCGCCGATGACCGTATAAACACCGACCGAAGGCAAATAGAAAAGGCGCAACAACTTTTATATTTTGTACAAGAACGTGATCGGACTTATTCTTTCGACCGCATCGAACTGGCCGATACAATACGAAACTTACTTGCCCGATAGTCAAACCGGCGATCGGGACTTCTTGCATACTTATCGGATTTCAGGATTTTCTGTTCCGAGAACCAGATATTTTCTTATCGATTTTCTGCCTTTCTCCACCTCGGGTACCTCGATGAAAAGTTTTTCGAGAATCCTCCGCTCTTCTTCGGGAAGAAGAAGAATCGGCGGAAGATCTTCGTGCCGACTTTCCTTTCTTATTGGGTATTTTTTTGTCAGGAATTATCGTTACAGGATGCAATATCTCTCCATCTATACGCACTTTGTCTCCTTCCCCGACTTGTGTCCCTAAAACGGCCAGGATGCCATTGACCGTCACCCGTTCGTCAATAATCAACTGATCGGCTTCACGACGAGAACAGAAACCTGCATCACTTATATATTTATTGATTCTTATTTTTTCCATAATAGATATCCTCTCTATTTATTCTAAAACAATCCGTGATACATCAACGGCTTCATGCAAAAATAAAGACGCCGCAGCCGAGAATTTTTGGGGAGATTCTGTTGTCAAGAACCGACAAGACGCGTTTTTCGTACACCGTTTTTCTATTTCCGGATGCCGATGAAGATAATCTTTAAGGCTGTCGGCCACCAAATTTCCCTGCGACAACGGGATTACCCCTTCGGGCAAATATTTCTTGATCTTATCTAACAATAACGGATAGTGCGTGCATCCCAAAATAACAGTATCGATATCGGGACACTGCATCATAAGGCGATTGATATATTGATGCACAAAATAATCGGCTCCGGGAGAACGATGTTCGTTGTTCTCTACTAACGGAACCCACATGGGACACGCCTCTCCGAATACCTCATACTGCGGATATAATTTTTTTATTTCTAAAGGATATGAATAGGATTGTATGGTTCCGGTCGTTCCTAATATTCCGATCTTTCCGGTATGTGTTATATTACCCAAGGCTTCGACAGTCGGACGAATCACTCCCAAAACCCGCCTGTCGGGGGCAATCACGGGAAGATCATTCTGTTGAATAGAACGGAGAGCCTTAGCCGATGCGGTATTGCAGGCAAGGATAACCAACTGGCATCCGTATTCGAACAGTTTCGATACGGCTTGCAACGTAAACTCATATACGATCTCGAACGATCGGGTACCGTAAGGGGTACGGGCATTGTCGCCCAAATAAATATAATCGTATTCCGGCATCAATTGTCGAATATTTTCCAGAATGGTCAATCCGCCATAACCGGAGTCGAATATTCCTATCGGACCTGCGTGTTGGTTATATCGATTCATCTGTCTTTATAAAAAACAGAAAAAGGATGATACGAACGACCACCCTTTTCTGATCATATGTATTGAAAGTTTATTTCAATCCCAATTTTGCTTTTACCAGCGGAGTGGCATCTTCACTGGTTGTTCCGGTAAACAATACGGCATTCAGATCGAATAAATAGGTAAATTTATATTCTTCACCGACAGCCTTAATGGCATCTCTCATTTTCTTCTCTACCGGAGCCAATAGTTGTTGCTGCTGTTTTGCCAAATCATTTTGAACTACTTCCTGAAAATTTTGTATCCGTTGATTGAGTTCGGCAAGTTCTTGCTGACGACGAGCTTTAATATTTTCGGGTATGGAAATAGAATCTTGCGTAGCCATCAACTCTTTATACTTTTTATTAAATTCTTCTTGCATTTTAAGGAACTCATCCTCATATTTTTTTGCAAGGGTGTCATATTCCTTTTGTGCAGCTTCCCGTTCGGGCATAGCTGTAAAAATTTCTATGGTATTTACAGTCCCGAATTTAAATTGCGGAGCCTGAGCAAATGCACAAAAAGGCAATGCAAACAATACAACAGTCAAAAATTTTTTAAACATATAATTCTATTTTTTTATTTTTAAATAATCAATAAGTAAATATGACACAAAAATACATATTTATTTCGAATATCCTAATTTTGTGAGAACTTCATTACTAATATCGATACGAGGAGATGCAAAAATGATATTGGCCGAAGATGCCCGGTCTATTACCATCTGGTATCCTTTCGTCTCTGAAATTTGTTTTACTGCATTGTAAATATCGTCCTGTATCGGTTTCATCAAGCTCTCCCGTTTTTTAAACAATTCGCCTTCCGGTCCGAAATATTTACGACGGAGCTCTTGTGTCTTTTTATCTTCGGCAACAATCTCTTCTTCTTTTTTCTTTTTCTGGTCATCCGATAAGAAAACAGAGTTCGATTGGTAGTCTTTATACATACTTTCTACTTTTTCCGCTTGTGTCGTTATTTCTCGCTCCCACCGCTGAGAGACTTGTTTCAACTGTTCATTGGCCATTTCATAAGAGGGAATATTTTTCAATATATACTCCATGTCTATCAAAGCAAACTTTTGAGCCTTGCCTTCAACAGCAAATGCGGCTACCAATGTCAAAATAAAAATAATCCGTTTCATACTTAAACATTTTAAAGGTTAAAAACAGAATCTTCTCGATTTTCCTTAAACAGTTCTTGCATCCTTTTTGTTCCGATATTTTCGAATGCAATCAACACTGTTTAAAATTCTTGTCCAAGAATAAAGTGCAACTGGCTTCCACCAATATTACTAACTCCCGTAAACGGCTTGTCAAATCCGTATGCCCAGTCGAGCCCCAACAATCCGATCATCGGTAAAAATACGCGTACCCCGACACCGGCAGAACGTTTCAACTTAAACGGATTGAAGTCTCGAGCTTCAGTCCAAGCATTTCCGGCTTCGGCAAAAGCCAATGCATAAATCGTAGAAGAAGGTTCCAAGATAATCGGGAAATGGAGTTCTACACCCAAACGGGTATATGCATATCCATCGTATCCCCAAGGTGTCAACGATCCGTTTTCATATCCACGCAGAGCAATTGTCTCGGTCGCATAATTTGTCGAATAACCCGACATTCCATCACCTCCTACATAGAAGGTCTCGAACGGAGATCGCTTATATTTGTTGTAGGAGCCCAAAATACCGAACTCGGCACGAGTCATCAATACAAGAGTATGATCACCCTCTGCAGAAGTCAACGGCGTATATGTCTTTGCCTTAAATTTCCATTTATGATACTCAATCCACTTATACAAGGTCGCCTGGTCTTCTTTGTTTGAAGGATCGAGTTTACTGTAATCGACATGATCAAACAAGGAATAAGGCGGTGTAAGTTGCAATGACAAAGAGAATTGAGATCCCCGACGGGTATATATCGGGTTATCAATAGAGTTTCGTGCCAGAGTCAAATTCAATGTAATACTGTGGGATGTACCGTTCTGCATATAATAAAGGTATTGCCAATCTTTCAATTTATACAATTGGTACCCTAATTCTGCAGAGAGGGTAAAATAGTCATCCGGCCAATTCAACCGTTTTCCGAATCCTATGGCAACACCGAACATTTGCAAAGACTTATCCGGATCGATGGCATAGCTATAATCATAATTGCCATAATAATCGTTATAACCATAACCATAAGGATCGATGTAGTTATTATTCCAATAGTTGGTACTAATATCGGTCTGTCGGCTATAATAGGCCGAGAAGCTGAACGAATTAGGCCGTTTTCCGCCAAACCACGGGTCTAAGAAGGAAAGGCTATAAGATTGGAAATAACGCGCATTGGTTTGTGCACTAATAGTCAGAGTCTGTCCTTCTCCTTGGGGGATAATTCCTTTGTAGGATTTCGGGTTCAGGAAATTTTTCATCGAAAAGTTCGTAAATTTCAAACTTAACTTACCGATGACTCCTGTTTGTCCCCAACCGGCAGAAAACTCAATCTGGTCATTTGCCTTCGACTGTAAAGCATATACCAAGTCTACGGTACCGTTTTCGGGATCGGGCTCGGGTCGAATATCCATGGTCTCAGGATCGAAATGTCCCATTTGCGCAATTTCCCGGGCAGAACGCATCAATGCAGCCTTATTGAACAACTCTCCGGGTTTGGTACGTAGCTCACGGCGAACGACATGTTCATATAACCGGTCATTCCCTTGTATGACAATTTTATTGATTCGGGCCTGCTGTCCTTCGTACATACGCAACTCCAAATCGATAGAGTCGTTCTCGACATTTACTTCGATCGGGTCGAGTTGGAAAAACAGATATCCGTTGTTCATATACAAATTAGCGACAGCGTCGTCATCCTCCATCGTCCGTTGCCTCAAAAGTTTCTGGTTATAAACATCGCCCGGTTTCAGACGAAGCAGCGCGCTCAAATATTCTGAAGGATAAAGCGTATTTCCAACCCAACGGATATCCCGCAAATAATATTTACTACCTTCATCTACTTTAATAAATACGTCTATCGTCTTATCATTGTAAGGGGCAACACTGTCACTTACGATAACAGCATCGCGATAACCCAACTCGTTGTACTTATCGATAATCAAATTCAAGTCTTCCGCAAAATTCTCTTTCACAAATTTCTTGGTACGGAATAGATTGATCAGTTTCCCTTTTTCATTGGTTTTTTTCATCACGCGTTGCAATTTCTTATCTGAAAGCACCGCATTTCCGTCAATATATATCTTATGTACCTTCACTTTCTCTTTCTTATCGATATTGATATCGACAATGACTTGATTCTCGTGAGAAAGGTCGTCTCTTTGCAAAATCTGTACTTCGACATTCTTAAAGCCTTTTTCTTCGAAATGACTCTTTATCAATAATTTAGCCCGGTCAACAATATTCGGCGTTATTTGATTTCCTTTAACCAATCCGAGTTTCAATTCCAAATCTTCCCGTTCAGATTTCTTTATTCCGTTATAATTAATCTGCGAAATACGAGGGCGCTGTTGTAAGGCGATATTCAGCCACACTTGCGAGCCGTATATTTTGGTAACCGATATAGAGACATCTGAGAACAGCCCTTGTCTCCAAAACCGTTTTACGGCTGTCGTAATCGCATCGCCGGGGATCTCGATTATTTCACCTACCGACAATCCGGAAAAACCTATCAGGACATAGTCTTCATAATTATCTTTTACCCCAGAAACCGAGATACCTGCAATCTCATATTTTTTTGGCGTTGCCGAATATAAAATCTCGGGATTATAAATCGTATCGTTTTTGACTGTTGCTCCATCCTGTGCAAATGAGGAAGCGGTTGCAAACAAAAAGAATGCGAATAGGAATAATGGATGTTTGAGCATATTGGGTCGTAAAATTTCTAATATCATTCTCATAACTGTTCACTAATTTTTCCGAACCTGCGTTCGCGCGACTGGTAATCGCAAATCGCCTTATACAAACTCTCTTTTCCGAAATCGGGCCAATATTCTTCGGTAAAATACAGCTCGGCATAAGAAAGCTGCCACATCAGGAAATTACTGATGCGTATCTCTCCACCGGTACGGATCAACAAATCCGGGTCTGGAAATGCAGCCGTCGCCAAACGGGAACTGATCAAAGCCTCATCTATATTTTCTACGGCAAGCCGACCGGCAACTGCATCTTCGGCAATTTGTCTGGTAGTATTCGTAATTTCCCATCGGGACGAATAACTCAACGCCAATATCAACGTCAACCCCGTATTGACAGATGTCTGTGCAATGCAACTATCCAACCTTTTTTTTACTTCGTCCGGCATTCTCGACAAATCTCCGATCGCTTGCAAACGCACATTGTTCTTCATCAGATCAGGAGTTTCTCGCTCAATCGCCATTACCATAAGAGCCATGAGAGCGGTTATTTCCTCATCCGGACGCGACCAGTTTTCTGTTGAGAAAGTATATAATGTGAGATATTTGATACCGATTTCAACAGCAGCTTCCGTAACAGTACGCACAGCATCTACGCCATATTTATGGCCGTATGTGCGTTCCATATTTCGCTCTTTTGCCCAACGTCCGTTGCCATCCATTATGATAGCAATATGTTGTGGCAAACGTGTTTTATCTATCTTTTCTAAATACGACATAAGTCGATCTTAATTATATAATATTATAAATTATTGCAAATTACTTTTTTCCGTCCGAAATCATAAGTTATCGTAAAGCATGTAAATGAATACCAATCGGTATTTTTCAATGCAGAACTGCTAATCTTATACGGGTCATCCAACAAACGTCCATCGAGCTTGTCTCCCAATGATTTTCTCATGGAAAATTCCAAACCGATATTCCACCGTGCGGACAATTTGTATTTCACACCTACTCCTATCGGAATATTCAGGCTGAAATACCCGTCTCCTTTTTCAGGGACAGCTGTAATTCCGATTCCGCCCAGCAAATACGGAGAAATCCGCTTTGTGTCTAAATAGGAGTACCCCCATCCGTAATGGAAAAAATTAAATTCTGCCTGAGCGCCAATGTCGATCAACTGCCTATCAAACACATAATAGGCACCTCCCGGAAAAACTCCGGGCAACCCTCTCGTATCGCCTTTGATACCAGCCGTTGCCAGATCACATTTTATCGCCCAGCGATAATTCAGATTTCTCCGAAAAACCGCACCAAAAGCCGCTCCCGGCTTTCGGAAAATTTTCGAGGGGTTGGCATCCCCCATATAAAACCCAACTCCTGCCGCTGCGCCGATTTCATATTTAAAATCTTGACTTTGAGCAGCTATTATCGGGCTTACTAATATGATGATAATCAAAAAGAGCTTTTTCATGTGATGACATTTAAGAATGCAACTTAATAATAAAAACGCTACATTTTGATTAAAATTATCTCAAAGAATCATTTTTCACCTCAAAATTATTAAGGTATGGGCTCAAATGTAAGACGTCGGATGACTCCACGCCAAACTTCGTCATACAAATCGCCGTTTTTATCTACTCCTCCCAATATATATATATAAGGAACTTGCTCTGTTGTCAAGGCTTTTGTATATCGCATTCCTTTAGGAACAAGCGGGTTTTCGACCGCCTGCCACAACATTTGCGATGTTCCTGTATTGATATACTCATCGAATACCACAGCCGAAGCAAATGCTCTGCCTGCCAACTCCTCGGGCAACGCCAAAGATGATCCGCTTTCTGCTTTTGTCCAGAACCCGCCTAAGTCGGAGGACGTGTAAACATCGTTCAGGACATTGGTACCATCCGAACCCCCGATAATGAAATAGGTCAGCAATTTCGAATGATAATCGAGGGATGAATTATATTTATAGGTATAATATGTAAAGAACATAGCTCCTTCTCGCGGAGTAATCGGAGCTCCGCCCGCTCCTCCGTTAACGTTATTCAAAGAGGCCCAATTTTCGCCGTCGAATCCCCATACCGAATTAGAGAACGTGTGCCCGTCACTCAATCGTCCGCCGACAAAAGCAATTTGGGATGTTCCCCAATCGCTCTTATAAGCGATCGTGTTACTGAAGCCCGAAACCGGGAAGTCTGACGGGACGGTCTTCAAATCGCCCTGCTGAGGATAAGAGGCATACTTATAGGTTGTCCCTTCTTTAGTAATACCCAACAATGTGTTTTCGTACATGCCTATCAGGCTGTAAAAAGTCGACGCGCCATCTACCGACGCCCAATTTTCGCCTGTGGAAGAGAATACCAGCGTTTTGGTTTCAGCCGTACCGGACAAGGCAAAAAATCCGTCGGGAGAAACGACAATCGAGTTTATATCAAGATCGGATACTCCGGTAATCGACTTTTTCTGCCAATTGCCTTGTCCCGGAGCAGAAGATTCGAATAAGGAATATTCGCCCGATCCATCTTTTGTAAAACAGCAAGCGAGCCCATTTTTCATCAATGTTTTCTGTGCAACAACTCCCGAGGCGGGGAAATTGCTACTCGACAGGTCTTCCCAAATCAGGGAGTCGGCTTGCACCTGATGCACCCGTACATCGATCACATAATTTTGCTGAGTCGTACCGTCTGCCGCAACGACAGTCATGGTTACCGATCCCCGTCCACCTGAGAAGTCGATAGAGTCGGACGGTGATTCCAGATAATTGATCGTAGTTGTCTCTTCATTTTCATCTTTTCCTTTTATATATATTTCGACTTTCGAGGGTGATGAAAATTCCATATTGACAACCAACCGGGAAATATCTGTTCCGTAAGGTAAAGAATCGGCATTATAGATATTTCCGGATACCAGATCGATCGTAAAAAAGCGTTTGGATAAATTATCGACTATGGACGCTGTATCATCGGACAGATAAAACGATTTTACCATTGTATTCGAATAGGAGTAGTATAACTGCTCATCTTCGTCGTCCGTATTATTACAACCGACAAATAGCACAAAAAATACAGATATAAGAAAAAAAACTATTTTAGACGCTTTCATGCTGGGATATTTTACATTTATAGCTATTAGAGTTGCAAAATTAGAAACATTTTTCGCTTTAGCTACAGTATTGCACATAATTATAACAATTTATAGCAAACCTCGTTTTTTTTCAACAAAACAATTTTCTCTTATTCATCATCATAACAGGGGGTGACAAGCTAAATTTCACAGCTCTTTTGGCAGTTTTTATATAGGGATAAAAATATTTTTTACTCGGTCAATCCAATTCATACACTAAATCAGTCAGCTATTTATCGCATTTTTTTAACTTCTACTTATTTCCGCTACACAGGATTCCGGGAAGATCGGTGTCTTTACGGAATTTCAAAATTAGTAAAAACAGCAAAAGGAAAACTTATTTTTCGATATATGCACAAAATAAATCTATCTATCCGAGATTTCTATCGACGATATATGATCGAGATTTGATGTCCTCCGGAACAAAAAGTCCGATCCGGGACAAAGGGGACTCTCGGAGACGGGACGCCGTTTTTCAATGTAATCGGAGAAACTTCGATCCGAATCTCATCCCAAAAACCGGCATCGATAAAACTCTGCAACAAAGTAGGGCCGCCTTCGACAAGCAAACTTTCTATTTTTCTGTCAGAAAGGGTATGCAACAAAGCCGGGATTATCGGCTTTTGAAAATCTACCGTCAAATATTCTACATGGCCCACCGATGCATGATCCCGTTCGGTAATAACCCATGTCGGATTTCCGTCGGAAAACAGTTTCAAAGACTGGGGAAGCTCCTGCTTGCGATCAATGACCAACCGTAACGGATTTTTGCCACTCCAATAACGGACGGTCAAAGAGGGGTTGTCAAACAATGCGGTATGCTTTCCTACTAAAATCGCATCATATTCAGCCCTTAATCGGTGCACATCGACCGAAGTCACGGCGTTCGAGAACTTTACCGCCCCGGTATGGCCCGAACGTATGGCATCAACGAAACCATCGGCACTTTGTGCCCATTTCAGTAAAATATAGGGGCGATGCAATTTCTGAAATGTCATGAAATGAGCATTCAACCGCATGGCCTCATCTTCCAAGATTCCGGTAACGACCTCGATCCCTGCATCGCGCAACATACGGATGCCACGTCCGGCTACTTCGGGGAAAGGGTCGAGACAAGCGACAACCACGCGAGGGATTTTTTTCTCAATGATCAGTTTACTGCATGGAGGGGTTTTCCCATAATGAGAACAGGGTTCGAGCGAAACATAAAGGGTAGACTCTTTGAGAAGATCACTGTTTTTGACCGAACGGATCGCATTCACTTCGGCATGAGCTTCGCCACAACGGCGATGGTATCCTTCGCCGATAATCTTTCCTTTATGCACAATCACCGCACCCACCATAGGGTTTGGCGACACATGCCCTCGTCCCAATGCTGCCAGTTGCAAACATCGCTTCATATAACGGACATGATCCTCATTAGAATATTCCATACTACATTTTATTCTTAATCATTTACAGAATAGAGGATGCAGCTCGGCAACGTACAACTTGAAAACTGTGTTTTCGTTTGTCTCTACGCTCGTCTTTCACTACCTTTGTACGCAAAGCAGCAAAACCGCTTATGGAACAAAGTATTCGACTTATCCGAAATTCTTTGCAGGATATATATCCTCCCGGAGAGATCAACGCATTGATCCGCATCATATTCGAAGAAGTATGCCAGTATTCTCTTACCGACATACTGTTGCACAAAAATAGTGTTTTATCTGCAAATAAACGACAAGAGGTCGAAACTATCTTACAGCGATTGGTACAGCATGAGCCGATTCAATATATCCTCGGGCATACGACTTTCTACGGGATAGACATTCTGGTTACGCCCCATGTGCTCATCCCCCGCCCCGAAACAGAAGAGCTGGTCGAACTTGTTTTGAAAGAGAACAGCCAAACATCAGGGAACATTCTCGATGTGGGCACGGGAAGCGGATGCATCGCCTTAGCATTGGCAAAACATTTGCCCGAGGCTCAGGTCGAAGGCTGGGATATCTCTCCCGAAGCCCTGAATACAGCAATTCGGAATGCTCAAAGGAACGGGATCGACGTCTCCTTTTCTTTACAGGACATCTTGACCGTCGATGCCGGGAAAATACCGAACCGATATGAGTTGATTGTCAGCAATCCTCCTTACATTTGCGAGCAGGAGAAAAAAGATATGGACAAGAATGTCCTGGATTATGAGCCTCATCTCGCCCTGTTCGTAACAGATGACGATCCGTTAATCTTTTACAGGAAGATTGCCGAAGCGGGTAAGCAAATGCTCAAACCGGGCGGAAAATTATACTTCGAGATCAATGCATTATTAGGGGAAGAGACCTCACGAATGATCGAAAGACACGGTTATTCGGATATCCGTATCGAAAACGATATTTCGGGCAAACCTCGGTTTATTTCGGCAAAGAAAGAATAAAGACCCGGCAAAGCGACACGGACCCATCGAAATTTTTTTCATTTCTTTTGATAAGAAAAAGCTGTTCAAAAACGACAAGAATGTCAATATTTATATCATTATGGATAAGACGTTATCATTCAAAGAAGCCTTGCAAAAAGCCGCGACATACTGCTCCGCCAGAGAACAATGCAGCCAGGACATCGTCGAGAAACTGATAAAATGGGGAATCGAAGAACCTGAAATTTCTCAAATAACCGACTATTTGAAGCAACAAGGATTTATCGACGAAACCCGCTATGTAAACAGTTTTATCGCCGATAAATTCAAATTCAACAAATGGGGGAAAATTAAAATTGCGTATGCCCTGCGTCAAAAAGGCCTTTCAGAAACTGTAGTCGATGAAGCTCTTCGATCGATCGATGATACCGAATACCGCAATACCCTTCAAAAAATCTTGGAAAACAAATATAAAAGCACAAAAGCAACCGACAAATACGATATGCAGGCAAAACTGTTCCGATTTGCCGCATCGAGGGGTTTCGAGCCCGAAATTATACGATCTGCACTCCATGGCATAAAATGATGACAAAAATTTTCGAAAGCATAATCGATCTGTTTTTCCCCCGCACATGCCGGATTTGCGGGCGAACATTGTTAGCACACGAAGAGTATTTGTGCCTTCATTGCATTCACAATATTCCCCGGACAGATTTCCATAAAAAAGAATCGCATCCTATGGAACAATTATTCAGGGGAAAAATCGATATACAAGAAGCTTACGCATTTTTTTACTTCACCAAAAACGGAGATTTCAGACATTTGATACATGACATAAAATATAACGGAGAAAAACGATGCGGGCAATACCTGGGACGACTTTTTGCTGCAGAACTTCTGAAAGACGGGAAACTCAACGATATCGACATAATAGCTCCTGTCCCGCTACACCGAAGCAAAGAACGCACCAGAGGATACAACCAAAGTGAATGGATCGCCAAAGGTATTGCAGAAGCGACCGGAAAAGAGATGCGCCCACACTTGCTGTGTCGGAAGAAAAGAGATGAAAGCCAAACCCACAAAACGCTCTATGAACGTTGGCTAAATACCCGCTCAGCTTTTTATCCCGACAAAACGGAAGGAATAGAAGGCAAGCATATCTTATTAATCGACGATGTAGTAACAACCGGGAGCACCCTGTCGGCATGTGCCGAAGCCTTGTTGGGAAAAGAGAACTGTAAAATCTCTCTCTTGACTTTGGCAATCACCCAACCTGACAACATGTAAACGAATCTGAAAAAATCATTCCAGAAAATTTTCTTTCACCCTGTTTTTTATACCTTTGCATTTGCAATAGAAAAGTCAAACATAGAAGGAATAACAACATGAAAAGCTTAGAGAGATTAGTCGCTGAAAAATTACTTAAAATCAGTGCGGTAAAACTTCAACCGTCCAATTCATTCACATGGGCATCCGGATGGAAATCACCGATTTATACCGATAACCGCAAAACTTTGTCTTATCCGGCACTTCGTTCTTTCATCAAGATCGAATTGTGTCGTCTGATCATGGAAAAATATGACAATGTAGATGCTATTGCCGGTGTCGCAACAGGTGCAATAGCTCAAGGTGCTTTGGTTGCCGACGAATTAGGATTACCATACGTGTATGTGCGCTCTACCCCCAAAGACCACGGCCTCGAAAACCTGATCGAAGGGAATCTGATTCCGGGACAACGGGTCGTTGTGATAGAAGATCTGATCTCGACAGGCGGAAGCAGCCTTAAGGCAGTCGAAGCTATAAGAAACGCCGGATGTGAAGTTGTGGGAATGGCCGCCATCTTCTCTTACCGCTTCCCGATTGCAGAAGAACGATTTAAAGCCGCCAACGTAAAACTGTTTACGCTTAGCAATTACGAAGCCGTATTGGAGGTCGCTTTAGAAACGAAATATATTGAAGAAGAAGATTTGGCAACCTTACAGGAATGGAGACGCGACCCTGCAAAATGGAACCAAGACAAATAAAAACAAATGACACAATTTGAAAGCAGTATAAAGATTATTCCGGCAAACATAGAAAAAGTTTTTAACACCTTATCCGATTTAAAAAATCTGGAAAAAATTAAAGACCGCTTGCCGGCAGACAAGATACAGGATTTTGCCTGCGATACCGACAGTTGTACTTTTTCGGTAAGTCCGGTCGGATCACTCGGATTGAGGATTATCGAACGGGAACCTTGCAAAACAATCAAATTCGAAACCGAAAAATCTCCGGTTTCCCTCCTTTTGTGGATACAACTATTACCGATAACCGACCAAGAAACAAAAGTAAAAGTGACTTGTCGGGCCGAGTTGAATATGTTTATCAAAGGCATGGTATCGAAACCGCTGCAAGACGGCATCGAGAAACTGGCAGAAATGTTGACGACAATTACTTACGAATAAAATTCATGGCACAGAAACTTTGGGAAAAGAACGTTCAGGTAAATGCGGATATAGACCGTTTTACAGTAGGTAAAGACCGGGAAATGGATCTTTATCTGGCCCCGTACGACATATTGGGATCGATCGCCCACATCACCATGCTCGAAAGTATCGGGCTATTAACCTCGGAAGAGCTCAAAATCTTGACCGAAGAACTCCGGAACATCTATTCCATAGCTGAAAAAGGAGAATTTATTATCGAAGACGGCATCGAAGATGTACATTCCCAAGTAGAGTTGATGCTGACTCGCAAATTAGGCGATGTCGGAAAAAAAATACACAGCGGGCGTTCTCGAAACGATCAAGTTCTTGTCGATCTCAAACTATTTATCCGGAACGAAATAAAAACGCTTGTCGAACTTTCTGACGCTCTGATAAATACATTAATCCGCCAAAGCAACACCTATAAAGATGTTTTAATGCCGGGATACACGCATCTGCAGGTAGCCATGCCTTCATCTTTCGGACTATGGTTCGGAGCATACGCCGAAAGCCTTGTCGATGATCTCATGGTTATGCAGGCTGCTTATCGCATCTGCAACAGAAACCCGTTGGGATCGGCTGCCGGATACGGGTCGTCTTTCCCCTTGAACCGGACAATGACTACCCGTCTTTTGGGATTCGACTCGATGGATTACAATGTCGTATATGCCCAAATGGGACGAGGCAAAACCGAACGGATCGTCGCATCGGCGATGGGTTCGATTGCCGCAACGTTATCGAAACTGGCTTTTGATGCGTGCCTGTTCAATTCGCAAAATTTCGGATTTATCAAACTCCCGGATGAGTACACTACCGGATCGAGTATCATGCCGCATAAAAAAAATCCGGACGTGTTTGAACTGACCCGTGCCAAATGCAATAAAATACAAGCCCTTCCGTACCAGATTACACTCATATCCAACAATCTGCCTTCGGGATATTTCAGAGATTTGCAGATCATCAAAGAGGTATTTCTGCCGGCTTTCGACGAACTAAAAGATTGCTTGCAAATGGTAACGGAAATGATGAGCCACATAACCGTCAACCGACATATCTTGGACGACGAAAAATACAAGTTGATATTCAGCGTAGAAGAGGTCAACCGACTGACTCTATCGGGCGTACCTTTCCGAGATGCCTATAAGCAAGTGGGACTGAATATCGAAGCCGGAACATTCGAACCCCAAAAACAGGTACATCATACTCATGAAGGTAGTATCGGGAACCTCTGTAATGACCAGATTTCGATATTGAAACAACAGGTCATAGACGGATTCGACTTCAACAAGATCGAAAAAGCAAAAGCGGCATTGTTAGGGAGATCGCTATAAAGCGAAAAATATCTTTTAACAAAAAAAAGAATTTCTCCACACGCAGAGATATACCAAAACCAATATCTCTGCGTTTTATATAGGTAAATATTCACCATGTTCAAGTATTCGCTCATAATATCATATCTGCTCTTCATCGCAGCTATCACAGGATGCGACAAGAACGACGAATATCGTATCCCGATAACAACGGTAAGAATCGAGTTCAGAAGTTCGGCTTTGTGGAGCCAATATGGCGTGCATGCATTCCCCGACTACCAGAAATTTATCCTGAACAAAGTCCCGAACAAAGAATTTTACAATGTCTCTTCGGCAACAGGTTACGGCGGAGTATTATTGGTTTGCGGATACAACAACCAACTGTATGCCTACGACTTGGCCTGTCCCGTAGAAAGAGACCCATCTGTGAGGATCGACATCGACGAAGAAACCTACCATGCCTACTGTCCGCAATGCCAATCGACATTCGACGTTTATGAGGGAACCGGTTCGCCCCTGAGCGGAACAGCCCGGGAACACAGATATATGTTGCGTAGTTATATGGTGGGTATCAATACCGGGCTATATTATATAACCAACTGACAATAAGTCGACAGGTAACAGCGCTAACATGCCGAAAAGGCTATCGCTTTCTACCCCGGCATTGAGATATTTTTAAGATTATTGAGCTTTTCGGCAACAAATCTTTTGCAAAACCAAAAAACAATTCTATATTTGCAGTCGCAAATGCGAAAATAGCTCAGTTGGTAGAGCATAACCTTGCCAAGGTTAGGGTCGCGGGTTCGAGTCCCGTTTTTCGCTCCAGGCCGCCCGGATGGTGGAATGGTAGACACGAAGGACTTAAAATCCTTTGGCTATTGCAGCTGTGCGGGTTCAAGTCCCGCTCCGGGTACGAAAGGCAACAAATCAAAAGATTCTGAGATTTGTTGCCTTTTCGTTTTTATATACCGAAAGAGACCGGATCAAGGAAAGGATCAACAAAAAAATGAGGCTTTTTACAGATCAGGCATAAATCTTAGAGAACAACGCCTTCTCATCGAGCGGCCTTGGGATTTATCGAAAACAGAATAAAGCGAAAAAAGGCCTTCCTGCTTCTTATAAAGTACTATTTTTCATCTATAACGCCCAATATATCAACAGAAAATAATATATTTACGACCTCAACCAATCAAAATACCGGTCGATGGATATTGCATTAATTATTTTAGGAATCGTCTGTCTTCTTATCGGAATAGCCGGCTGCTTTCTGCCGGTTCTTCCCGGCCCTCCGATTTCTTATTTCGGCATTCTACTGCTACACTTCACCGACAAAGTACAATATTCGTCTACCCAATTATCGGTTTGGCTTCTTATCGTCATCGCCACGCTTATCTTGGACTACTTCATACCGATGTTGGGAAGCAAATACAGCGGTGGCAGTAAATGGGGAAACCGGGGATGTCTGATCGGGACGATAATCGGACTTTTCTTTTTGCCATGGGGAATAATTGCCGGACCTTTTTTAGGCGCCGTCATCGGTGAATTATGGGGACAAAGAGACCTTTCTCATGCCATAAAATCGGGATTGGGATCGTTGGTAGGCTTTTTGCTGGGAACGGCATTGAAATTTGTTGTATGCCTTTATTTCGCATATACTTTTGCCGCCAGCCTCCTCAACTTATAAAAACAGATACTTTCTGCTCTATCTTAAAAAATTTTCGGCAACAAATTTTATAAAAGTACACATTTTCTGATTATTTATCATTTTTTATTAGTAATTTTACCGCACATAATAATCATCATGTAACGTGCATAACATACACGCTATCACTAATTTTCAATACTAAAAATGAAAAAAAAATTTGTATTGCTCTTTGCGGTCATTACGTGGATGCCGTTTCTGTCCACCGCACAAGAAGTTGAAAAAGCCGACAGCTTGTCTGTTTCAGACAATACACAAGAACAAAACCTTACTGTGTCTGACGAAACCTACAATGAAGAAGATGATTTAGAAGAAATCAACAAAAAATGGAACTCGCGACGCAAATACAAAAATTTAGGTTTTCAATTTCAAACCCTCTCTCATCAGGATATACCCGGATTGGAATGGAAGAGCCAGTATGCTTTCTCCTACAACATGGGACGTACATACTACTTACATAAAAAACCTCTGGCCGGCATGATGAAATTCGGAATAGACTGGACATATTTCGATGTCACGTTCGCCAAATACAAGGATGATCAACAATACAAAGAGGAAGAGATATCTTCAGAGGGAGGTTATACACAATCTGATCCCGATAACCCATTTTCGGATATTGTCGAAGAAAGCACAGAAGATATCGACCTCGGTGTCATGCAAATAGATGCCGGTATGCACGTAGGGCCATCGTTCACCATCAACCCCGTAGGCAATTTAATGATCAGTACCTACTTCCACTTCATACCCTCCGTATCGTTCGTATTCTTGAATGACGAAATCAATTACAACTTCGTACCTTCATGGTCATACGGCGGAGCTATTGCATGGAAAGCAATCTCTCTCGGAGTAGAATACCGATGGGGTAAAGCCAAATACAAATCGCTTTCGATAGACGAAGATGCGGCGGAAAGTGAAGACGATCTCGACTTCGACAACATAGAGGATATTTTCCAAAAAGGGAACAACCGACTGAAAACAAGCTATTTAAGAATCTATTTAAGTTTCCGAATGTAAGAAAATCTCTTTACAATACATCAAGGCGACAGGCATACTTGAAACAAGCAAAATCGTATTCAGGTATGCCTGTCGTTTTTACTATATCCTCGACAAAAATTCCAAACCGCATTGGTTTTAACATTTCTCTTCTTCCCCACAGAAAAACAAATTTTATAATCATAAGTAGTAAATACTTTGTATTTTTGCAAAACCAAAGAACATGAGACAATGCAATCTGAAATACAAACGTTTTTAGACAAGCACGGATATGAGAAAATCGATCTGAAAGCTGTCCTGATCGACATGGATGGCGTCTTATACGATTCGATGAAGAATCATGCTAAAGCATGGTATGAAACAATATCGGAATTAGGTATAGAGGCCACTCCTCGAGAATTCTATCTATATGAAGGCCGTACCGGAGCCTCAACGATCAATTTACTATTTCAACGCGCTTTTAACCGCCAGGCCACAGAAAAAGAGATACACGAAATTTACGCAAAAAAAACAGCATATTTCAACCGTCAACCCAAAGCCGAAGCGATGCCCGGGGCCGCAGAATTTCTGAACAAAGTAAAGGCTGTCGGACTGACTCCGGTCCTGGTAACCGGATCGGGACAAGCATCGTTACTCGACAAATTAGACCACGAATATCCCGGAATCTTCACTCCCGAAACAATGGTAACGGCATTTGACGTAAAATACGGGAAACCTAATCCGGAACCCTATCTGATAGGGTTGCAAAAAGCCAAAGCGAAACCGAATCAAGCCATTGTCATAGAGAATGCTCCGTTAGGGGTAGAGGCCGGTGTTGCTGCCGGAATCTTTACCATCGGGGTAAATACCGGACCATTGGAAGATGACGTTCTTCTATCGGCCGGAGCAAATCTGCTGATACCCGATATGCAAACCTTGGCCGATCGGTTCGAAGAAATATACACTGCACTAAAACAATAAACTCATGTCGAAACAACCTGTTCTCTTTACGCAAAATATCGATGAAAGCGTCGACAACATTTTATCGCAATATACTTACGATAAATTGTTTGTACTGACCGATCGAAACACCTTCAAGTTTGCATCGCCTTTGCTCGCAAACAGCCAATTGTGCAAAGATGCCAAGCAAATCGTCATCGAAGCGGACGACACGCATAAAAATCTGGAATCTTTAGCATCGGTATGGCAAACTTTGAGCGACAGCCACGCCACCCGCCGTTCTTTTATGCTCAATCTGGGAGGGGGCATGGTGACCGATTTGGGCGGGTTCGCTGCATCCACATTTAAACGAGGCATACGTTACATCAACATCCCGACGACATTATTAGGAGCCGTAGATGCTGCCGTAGGAGGAAAGACCGGTATCAATTTCAACGGGTTAAAAAACGAGATAGGTGTGTTCAACCCGGCCGAAGCCGTTCTGATCTCTACCGTCTTTTTTAAGACCTTGTCCCGAGAACACCTGCTTTCGGGCTATGCCGAAATGCTTAAACACGGTCTCATCAGCAACGCGGATACATACAATAAGTTACTGACACTTGATTTCTCGAATCTCGATTTAGACCAACTGCTGCGTTTATTGGAAGAATCGGTAAAGGTAAAAGAGCGGATCGTAGAGAGTGATCCTTTTGAAAAAAATATCCGTAAATCACTAAATCTCGGACATACGGTAGGCCACGCATTCGAAAGTTTGTCACACGAACGCAAGTCGCCCGTACAACATGGCTATGCCGTAGCATGGGGGCTCGTATGCGAACTGCTGCTATCACATATGCGTCTGGGATTTCCAACAGAGCGCATTCGCCAATTGGCAACTTTTATAGCCGACAACTATGGGGCATTTCCTATTACCTGCAACGATTATGACTATCTGTACGAGAAAATGACCCATGATAAGAAAAACGAATCGGACAATGTCAATTTCACATTGCTGAAAGATATCGGCATCGTAGAGATAAACCAAACAGCGACAAAGGAGGAGATATGTTCGGCACTCGATCTTTATCGAGACCTTTTCCATCTATAATTTTTTAGTCAAGGGTTTCTGCTTTTCTCTAAATTTTATAGAAAAATTTTGCGGATAAGAATAAATATGCTACTTTTGCCACACAATTAATCGGGGCGTAGCTCAGTCCGGTTAGAGTACACGTCTGGGGGGCGTGTGGTCGCTGGTTCGAATCCAGTCACCCCGACA
>CASFRL010000060.1 GCA_949297285.1 uncultured Bacteroidales bacterium | reverse complement strand
TGGAAATGTGAGGTTCGCGGTTGTGTTAACAGAGAACCTCCTACCGGAGCATAAGTACAAAAATGATGAGGATTTATGGAGAAAAGTAAATATTTTAAAATACAAGAACTTGTTTGCCCCGACGTATATAAAAAATACGGAGAACAGGCATGGATGTTTATCGATCCTGAACTTATAGAAACGCTCGACATCATTCGGGAGAAGATATTGTGTAAACCTATGGTTATCAACAACTGGTCGGCTGGCGGAAGCTATACCCAACGAGGGTTACGTTGTAATCTTTGTCCGTTGGCAAAAGATAAGACGATAGCTGGTCGGCTTTATTTGTCGGCTCATAATTTCGGAAAGGCTGTCGATGCAACCGTGCAAGGAATGAGTGCAGAAGAAGCGAGAAAGTTGATTGTAAAGAATCAAATTCTATTGCCTTATCCGATACGGTTAGAAGAGGGTGTTTCTTGGCTTCACTTGGATGTGTATAACGCTGATAAAGGGAAAGTGTATCTGTTTAAAGCCTGAATGATAAATTGTCGCCATTTCAGGACATACCGTTACGTTAAATAAAAACTCCCGAGGACAAAAAAGCCTCGGGAGTCTGTCTTTTTAAAGCAGTATTAGAATTCTGCATTTTTGGGCGTACGAGGAAATGGTATGACGTCGCGGATATTCGTCATTCCGGTAACGAATAATAAGAGTCGCTCAAATCCTAATCCGAAGCCCGAATGAGGAGCTGTCCCAAACCGACGGGTGTCGAGATACCACCAAATATCTTTTTCGGGAACTCCCATTTCCTTGGCACGGGTATAAAGCTTGTCATAATTTTCTTCACGTTGCGAACCGCCAATGATTTCACCGATCTTGGGGAATAAAACATCCATGGCTCGAACGGTTTTTCCGTCATCGTTTTGTTTCATATAGAACGACTTTATCTCTTTCGGATAGTCGGTCAGAATAACCGGACGTTTAAAGTGCTCTTCCACTAAATATCTTTCGTGTTCTGAAGCAAGATCGGCACCCCAATAGATTGGGAATTCGAATTTATGGCCTTTGGCAACAGCATCTTCCAGAATTTTGATTCCTTCGGTATATGAGAGACGCACAAAAGAGTCTTTCAGCACCGACTGAAGCCGTTCGATAAGACCTTTGTCGAACATATCGTTGAGAAATTGTAAATCATCTTTGCAGTTTTCTAAAGCCCAGCGAACGCAATATTTTATGAAATCTTCCGCCAATTGCATATTTTCTGCAATTTCGATGAATGCGACTTCGGGTTCGACCATCCAGAATTCAGCAAGGTGTCGAGGTGTATTGGAGTTTTCGGCTCTGAATGTCGGTCCGAAAGTATAAACAGCCCCCATTGCCAATGCTGCCAATTCGGCCTCGAGTTGTCCCGATACTGTCAGACTTGCCTGTTTCCCAAAAAAGTCGTTGTCATAAATGATCGATCCGTTATCATCTTTCTTTAGGTCATACAAGTTCAAAGTTGTCACTTGAAACATCTGTCCTGCACCTTCGCAGTCCGATGCGGTGATAATCGGAGTATGGAAATAATAGAACCCTCTTTCATGGAAAAAGGTGTGTATGGCCATTGCCATGTGGTGTCTCATGCGGAATACAGCTCCGAATGTATTTGTACGGGGACGCAGATGAGCGATTTCCCGTAAAAACTCCATAGAATGCCCTTTCTTCTGGAGAGGATATGTTTGCGGATCGGCAGTACCATATATTTCTATCTCTTCTGCCTGTATTTCGGCATCTTGACCTTTTCCTTGCGATTCGACCAGCAATCCGTTCACGTTGATACAAGCTCCCGTAGTGATAGGTTTCAGAAAATCATCATCGAATTTTTCGAGGTCGATAACGATCTGCATATTTTTTATGGTCGATCCGTCATTTAATGCGATGAAACCGACTTGCTTATTCCCACGTCGGGTGCGTACCCATCCTTTTACGTTGACACGAGTTCCAAAAGGTTTATCCTTGAACAAATCTGCTATTTTGGTTCGGCTGATTGTTTCCATTTGTCTTTTCTTGTTTTATATTCGAACACGAATGCCGGACTATTCCGACATTCGTGCAAATTTAACGATATTATATCTGTTTTCGTATTATTCGAACGATCCCATTTGCAATATGGTGACTTCTTGCTGTGTCAGATAACGCCACCGGCCTCTGGGTAAATTCTTTTTGGTTAATCCGGCGAAATAAACCCGGTCGAGTTTGGTTACCCGATAGCCCAATGCTTCGAAAATTCGGCGAACGATACGATTTCTTCCGGAGTGGATCTCAATGCCGACCTGATTTTTGTCTGTGTCGGTTGCATAACTGACAGCGTCAGCGTGTATCGGTCCGTCTTCCAGTTCAATACCATCGGCAATGCGTTGCATATCTTCTTCCGAAACATCCTTATCCGTCCATACATGATAGATTTTTTTCTTGATAAATTTCGGATGAGTTAGTTTCGAAGCCAAATCACCGTCATTAGTCAATAGCAACACCCCGGTCGTGTTTCGGTCGAGCCGCCCTACCGGATAGATACGCTCGGTACAAGCATTACGGACAATATCCATTACGGTAAGTCGTCCTTGAGGGTCGTCCGAAGTCGTTACACAATCTTTCGGCTTATTTAGCAGCACATAGATTTTGTGCTCTAATGTGACCACTTTATCTTGGAACGTAACCACATCGCTGCGCGTGATCTTAGTTCCCAGTTCATTCATTACGACGCCGTTTACTTTGACAAGACCTTGTTGAATAAATTCATCGGCTTCACGACGAGAACATACTCCTGCGTTAGCCATATATTTGTTCAATCTGATAGGTTCGTTCGGGTCGACATTAATTTCTTCATAAATAATTCTCTTACGTTGTTGAGAATCATCTTTACGCTGGCCCTTACCGTAAGGCTTGTTTGCGCGATTGTTATATGAGCTGTTGTTCCGGTTGTTGTACGCTCTGTTTCCGGCATTCGAATTGTTCCCGAATGACGGTCGGTTTGCTTGCCGATAAGGACGTTCGGCATTATTATCGCTATTATTATAGCGATTCTTGTCGTTATTATACGGTCGGTTGTAAGGTTTGTTGTAGGTACGGTTTTCTGACTCTCCGTAACTGTTGTTCCGGTTATAACCTCTGTTCCCGTTATAGCCTCTTTTGTTGTCACCGTAAGAAGGGCGGTTGTAATTTCTTTCTCCAGTATTCATCCGGGGTCTTCTTTCCGGATCAAATGTGTTTTCGGTTCTTCGAGAATAATCTACTTTTTCGTATCTTTCTACATTACCGTCACGGCCGGCGACACCTCTATTTTCTCCAATACGGGGACGCCTTGGTTTGTTTTCTCTTTCCATAGGAAACTATTTGAATTGTAATTAATTATAAAGCCTCTCGGCCTACCTTTAAATTTTTATTTTAATTGAAAGATAATTATTTTTCTGCAAAGATGCAAATGTTTTTTTAATTATGGTAATAATCACTCTTTTTTCTGCATTTCTTAACTCTAAATTCAATTTCTTCACGGGAAAAGTAGTCAAGAGCATATGTTGTGCTATTAATAATCTGAAAAAGCAGGCTAAAAAAAAGAACCTTGGCAGAATAAATAGAAACCTTTTCCTACCTTTGCAAAAAATATATCGTTGCATTTAATCGAAATATAAATATAAATAAAAGAACAGTTTATGGAAATTATTAAACCCGGACAGTTTGTTGAGGCTACTTACGACCTTTTTGTCGGTCCTGAAAATGAACTTATGGAACAAGCCACAAAGAATGTCCCTCTTCGTTTCGTTTTTGGAGCAGATCAAATGTTGCCTTCTTTTGAAGAGAAGTTAAAAGGTTTGAAAGCCGGAGATAAATTCGATTTTGTGATACCTTGTGATGACGCTTACGGTGAGAGAAACGAGGAGCATGTTTTGGAGTTGAATAAAGATATGTTTATCGTTAACGGGAAGTTTGATGAAGAGATGATTTTCCCGGGCAGCACCGTTCCCATGATGGATTCTAATGGTAATCGTTTAAATGGCTCTGTCCTTGAAATTAAAGATGATATTGTAGTCATGGATTTCAATCATCCGTTGGCCGGAGAAGATTTGCATTTTGTAGGAGAAATTCTTATCGTACGTCCGGCAACTCCGGAAGAACTGCATCCTTCTTGCGGTGGTTGTGGCGGCGGTTGCAATTGCGGCGATGATCATCACGGTGATTGCGGTGGTGGTTGCTGCCATTAAAAAGTATATTTTATTTTTCTTTAAAAGAACCTTGATTTCTGCAAGGTTCTTTTTTTTAGTGTTTTTTCTATCGATATTTCAAATGAATTATTTGTAAAAGAAAAATTTTGTAATTTAATTTGCCGTAAAACTGATTTTTTTGCAAGATTTTTATTGGTATTGTCCATAAAGTTTTAATTTTGTTGCTATCTGTCAGTTTGTTATTGTTCAAATAAGTATTTGAGCGGGTGATGATAAGATAAAATATCTGTATATTATTGAGAGGATCGACTAAAAATGAAGGCTGTATTTAGAGAAATTACACCATTGTCCAATAAAGATTGTTTCATGATCTTTTTTAGGAAAAGGTCTAAGTTTACTTTCCCGATACATACGCATGCCGAATGTGAACTCAATTTTATAGAAAATGCTGGCGGAACAAAACGAATTGTTGGTGATAGTGTTGAAGAAATTGATGATTTGGAATTGACTTTAATTGTTAATCCGGATCTCCAACATGCATGGTTAAATCCTAATACTCCTCCGAAGGATAAAGAGATAATAGAGATTACGATACAATTCCACCGGGATTTATTAAATGATCAATTACTTCAAAAAAATCAATTATGCCCTCTTAGGGAAATGCTTCAAAGAGCGAGTAATGGACTGACATTTTCAAGAAGGGCTATCGAACAAATTAAAGATAGATTGTATTCTTTGTCTTTCGAACGAGAGGGCGCTCATTCTGTCTTTAAACTTTTCGGGATATTATACGATTTGTCTTTAGATACATCGATGCGAGAATTGTCCAGCCCGAGAGCAGAAAATGACGCTAAAATATATAAAAGTCGTCGTATAGAAAAGGTATATAACTATATGCTTGAAAATTATTCTCGGAAAATATCTCTTTCCGAAGTTGCCGAATTAGTCGGAATGACAGAAGTTTCTTTTAGCCGCTTTTTTAAAAAACGTACCAGCCGAAGTTTTATCGATTCATTGAATGAGATTCGCTTGGGATATGCTACTCGCATGCTGATCGACACGACTACCAGTATTGCCGAGATATGTTTTTCTTGTGGCTTTAATAATATATCTAACTTTAATCGTATCTTCAAAAAAAAGAAAGGTTGTACTCCGAAAGAATTTCGCGAAAATTATACCGAATC
>CASFRL010000059.1 GCA_949297285.1 uncultured Bacteroidales bacterium | reverse complement strand
TCAATTCGATATTCTGCTGAATATTGAATTTCTTGATCGATTCCTTTTGCTGTAAGAGCATCTTTCAACGAGTTCCAAGACCTTTTTATGGTTTCGGGAGTGTTTTCGAAAGTCTCTTCGGCGATATGTGGAGTTGCTATGATTTTCCGGATTCCCCACTCTTGCATTGCTTGAATTAGATGAACAGAGCTTTCTATGTCGGGCGATCCATCGTCGATTCCCGGTAAGATATGAGAATGAAGGTCGGTCTCGTAACAAAGTTTGGGCGTTTGAGCATTAATTTTTTTCTTGAAAAAATCGAGCATCTTATTTAGATATTTTTGATTGCTGATACAAATATAATGAAAGGAGAGAGCAGAGCAAAATAAAAAACTTGTTTTTGATTTTGCTTTGTCGAGCCGCATCCTATATTCTGTAAATATAGTCAAAGGTGTGTGCAGAGACAAACAAAAAACGAAGTTTTTAGGATTGATTTTGCCAAGCCGCCAAATATAGTCAAAAAAGAGATTGAGAAATATGGAATGGATCGGTTGACTGTTAAAAACTTAGCCGAAGCGATTATGCTTAAAAAGATCGATCGAGTCGGTAGCCTGATCACCTATTCTGGTGGTATATTGTATTTATCGTTTTTGTTTAAAATATGTGGCGTTTGTCGCTGTTGAGATACGTCTTTTTTGTAAGGAACAACAGCGCAAATTGGGAGCTATGTAGGTGAATATCTATTTTGTTTCAAATAAAAAGGAACAAAAATTTGGGTATCTGGAAAGTTCTCTATACATTTGCAAGCCATTACAAAAGAATCACGTTTTACCGACGTGGATTTTATTTGAAATAATTAATAAAAAAGATATAACAATGAAAAAAGGACTTCATCCTGAAAATTATCGCCCGGTAGTATTCAAAGATATGTCTAACGACGATATATTTATTACTCGCTCTACTGTGGCAGCTAAAGAAACTATTGAAGTGGACGGCGTTACATATCCGTTGGTAAAACTTGAAATTACGAATACTTCTCATCCGTTCTTTACCGGAAAACAGAAATTGGTCGATACTGCTGGACGTGTTGATAAGTTCATGAGTCGTTATTCGAAACACATGCAGAACAAGCAAAAATAAATTATGCTATAAAGAAATAAAAAAAGGAATGGTTTTCAGCCATTCCTTTTTTGTTTTTATTCGTCATATCTTTTATCGACGATGCTCCAATCTATAATGTTCCACAATCCGTCAATATGGTCGGCTCTTCGGTTCTGATAGTCCAAGTAATAGGCATGTTCCCAAATGTCGACACCCAATAGCGGAGTGTTATTCCCTTTTAAGACTTTCCCGGCATTACTTTCGCCAGTGATCGACAACGACCCGTCTTTATTTTTAATTAGCCATACCCATCCCGATCCGAACAATTGATTTGCGACATTGGCAAATGCTGTTTTGAAGTTTTCGAAATTACCCCATTGCTTATCTATTTGTTTGGCCAAATTCCCTGATGGAGCGTGCCGTGCATGAGGCGAAAATGCGTCGAAATAGAAGATATGGTTCCATGCTTGAGCCGCATTGTTATAGAGAGGACCTTCCGATTCTTTGACAATGGTTTCCAAATTTTCTCCTATTAATTCCGGTTCATCCTTGACCAATCGATTTACGTTATCGATATATCCTTTTAGATGTTTTCCGTGGTGAAGCATAACCGTCTGGGCACTTATGTAAGGTTCCAATTCGTCTTCGGCATAGGGAAGTTGCGGAAGGACAATTTCAATGTTTCCGCTTTTCCCTTTTGTCCGATTGGGTTTTGCGTGCAAATTCGCAATGAGGATAAGTGCGAAGCAGAATATTGCAGACACAACTATTAGCTTTGATTTTTTCATATACGTTAGTTTTATTGTAACCTTGTTTTTAATAATAACCGCATAAAAACATAGAAAGTTTTTATGCGCAAGGCTTTTGTCGTAAAATTTGAAAATATTTTGATGCACGAACAGAACTTTTATTCTTTTTCGCTGTTTTATTTATACGAATAAAGTTGGAAAAAGATGAATAGATATGGTAAACAAACCCGTTTCGGGGTAATTTTGATTCTTTGTGTCAGTTTGTTGACCGGTACAGGGTGTTCAGCGTGGAAAGGTATGTCCAAAACAGGTCAAGGTGCTGTTATCGGTGCCGGATCAGGGGCTGCCGCCGGTGCAGGAATCGGGGCTTTGGTCGGAGGCGGAAAGGGTGCATGGATTGGTTCTTTGATCGGAGCTGCCGTAGGTTCAGGTACAGGGGCCTTGGTCGGTAAAAAAATGGATAAACAGCAACAAGAATTGGAGTCTCAGTTGAAAAATGCCCAGATCGAGAAAGTAACAGACAGTAATAACCTGCAAGCTATAAAAGTTACCTTTAGTAGTGGAATTTTGTTTGCGGTTAATTCGGCTCAATTAAATGCAGCCTCTAAAGCCGATTTAAACGAGCTTGCCCAGAATCTGATACAAAATCCTGAAACGAATGTTCAGGTTTTCGGATATACCGATAATACCGGAAGTCAACAGTTGAATGAGCGTTTGTCTTTACAGCGAGCAGAATCGGTTGTCGATTATTTGGTTCATGATGGAGTTCAACCCAATCGCCTTTCTGCAAAAGGATTCGGATGGAACGATCCTGTCGCTTCGAATGCAACTCCTGAAGGAAGAGCCCAAAACCGGAGAGTCGAAATATATATTACGGCAGCACCCGAAATGATTCAAAATGCGCAATAGATAGATATTTTAGATGTGTATGTTGGTGAAAAGGTGTAGATGAGCGACGATTGCTCTCTGCACCTTTTTTGTTTTTTTGAGTCAAATGTGCTTTTTTTGCAGAATAAGAAAATTTATAGAATGAGTTTTGTAATAGAAGAGTCATTTATAAAGGGAAAATCGACGACTGAGTTGTGCGAGGATGGTTGGATTGCGACACAAGACTATGTTGTTGTTGTCGATGGTGCAACTTCAAAATCCGATTTTAGAACCGAAGGTGTCACTACCGGGCGAAAGGCAATGGAGATTATCCTGGAAGAGATTCCGAACTTGCCTTCGGGGCTTTCTGCGCCAGACTTTATAGAGGCAATAAATAGCAAAATTATGCAATATTATCGGTCGCATCAACTTTGGGAAAGTGTAGTGCAGTCGCCCGAAATGCGATTGACGGCAAGTCTTGCGGTTTATTGTCATTCTCGAAATGAGGTGTGGCTCCTTGGTGATTGTCAGTGTCGGGTAGGTGCGTGTAACTTTAAAAACGAAAAAAAAATCGACACTCTACTTTCCGAGATGCGATCGTTCGTTTTATCCTCTGCATTGCAAGCCGGCATTTCGGTTTCGGAGTTGCAGCGAGATGATATCGGACGAAAGTTTATCTTTCCGATGTTAAGGAAACAATATCTTTGGCAGAATAATATAGAGAGCAATTCTGAATATTGTTATCTTGCATTGGATGGATTTCCGGTCGATAGCTCCTTAATTCGAATTATCCCGGTTTGTTGCCGTTCTGTTGTTTTGGCCACCGACGGCTACTTTGATCTTTTCGGGTCATTACAAGAAACCGAGAATATACTTCATGATCAGATAGATGCCGACCCGTTATGTATTGGTGTCGGTTATGCGGGAAAAAACAAAACGACAAAAGGGGTAATACCCGGAAATTGTTCTTTCGATGATCGCACTTATGTGCGCATTACTCGTTTTTGATTCCGGATGCTTATTCCCTGAATTTAAATAGCGAACCTTTTTTTTGTATTCCGATTTGAATTCCCCAATTGTCTCCGAATAATGTCCCTTTATCGAATGCTCCCGAGAAGCAGAATGACCATCCTTTGATTTTCTTGGGTTGGTAATGAAAATCAGCCAATGCCGAAAACTCATGTTTGATATGGGTAAAAGGCACATATCCTGTTCCCCAGCCCCGTTGATGTCCGGCAAGAATTTTATAGGACAGTTCGGGGCAGATATATCCGTCTATCCCTGCGTGGAATGCGAGACATCTCGAACTTTTAAATCCTAAGAATCCGTCGGTATTATAACCGGGAGAGGTAATAAACGGGGTTCCCATCGTATGTCCTCTGTGTGTCCATCCATTATAAGCCATGTGTCCGTAATAGAAATCAGCTCCGAAAACATCGATAGGGAGCTCCTCTGTTCTATCAAATAAGAATGGGCCGCTTTGGTCTTTTGAATTCATGATTTCAAAGAGAGCTCCGGTTATCGGTTTTTTCTTCACTGTCCGATATTCGATACCCCATAATCCGTCCCACTTGTTTTGAAAGATCATACCCGAATGATCATCGAAATAGCGTTCATGATATAGTTTGGCATGCCATGTTTTTTTGCGGTATCCTATTTCCAAAAGATAACTGCCCAAATGGTTGCCTGTAACATTGACTTGATCGATTACCGGTGAATCGCTCCCTCCGGATAAGGGTACAAAAACTTTGAAAAAACTTTTCAGATCGGATGGAAATTTGGTTATCGCAGTACTGAAGTTGGGATTATCATATACCGTTCCTCCGAATTGTGCGGCCATATCGATGCCGATAGAGCCATAAAAAGGCTTGTCTTTTTCAAATTTCAGTATTAGGTATTTTCGATGATATAAAACATTTTTGCTGTATGGCTTCCCGATACCTTTGTGCTCTTTTTGGTACGCATCATCGACAAAACAACCGTAAGTTACTTCTCCTTTTATTTGCATCCAACCGTTTGTTCCCGGGAAATTGACGAAATGGGGTATTCCTATCGATACTTGCGGAATCGGTCGGCTATTGCCCGACCAAACCATACTTCCGCTACTTAGCTCCCGGTCCCGCATCAAAGAGTATTCTTCTTTACTTCCCACCATAAGTTCGAAGCAGAGGAATTTTATTTCCCCATATAATTGTTGCAGGTAAATAGGTGCATCATTGTTGTACGATCCGATGAGGTCTATTCCAAACCCGTACGAAAAGCGTTTGTTATGATTTATCCCTTTGTTTACCCCTGCTCTTAAATAACCATTGTTCGGTGTGAAAGAGATAACTCCGCTTCTGTTGTTCATGAGATAAAACGGCGTGAAGTCTCCATTTCCCATGATCGAGTTAGCCTCGACGTTATAGTTAAGAGTCTGTTGTGGATAAATGTTGCTTATAAAGCCTAAAAATATCGAGAAAAGCAGTATCGTCCTTTTTTGCATAAATGTCAGAATTTACGGAATGTATATATGGTATCATTGCAGGATAAGATCAATGACGAATGATTCAGTTGCCGGATTGCAAAATTTTTATCGGCGGTATGCCACCCGTAATAAGGGTTCTCTAATGCCTCCGGCAGATAGGAGGGGGTTACCGTCATAAAAAGTGAATCGGTCGTCGTGTGATATACCCCATGGGTTTTTAAGGCTGAAAAGTCTGAGTCGGAGAGTGTTTGCAGCAAAAATACATTCGACATGAAATTGTAATATACCGAATCTGTCGATATTTGAGTATTGTTCGGCATATCGATATATCTCAATTGCCATTTCCCTTTGAGGAGTTCCTCGTTATCCTTATTGCAGCTGCAAAAAGCAAATATCGAGATGATAAGAGAGAGTTGTAACAGTTTTTTTATCATTATATCTCGGGGTTATTTGGTGTTTAAAATTTTTTGGTATACAGCATCGACTTGTTTGGCGATGTTATCCCAATTATATGAAGATAAGTCATACGTCCGGTCTAAAGTTATATTTTCAATTTTATGCTGTAATTTGTCTTTCAAATCTGATACCGATCCGGTTTTGAAATAGTCATTGGTCGTTAATTCCGGTAATCGGTTTGCCGGGATATCGCTGACCAGAACATCTAAATTATAGCTCATAGCCTCAAGCAGAGCGATCGGTAATCCTTCATGAAACGAAGGAAGTACGAACAAAGCTGCATTTGAGAATATTTCGTTCAGTTTTTCTCCTTTGATAAATCCCGTCAATATCACCTGCTGTTCACGAGCCATCTGTTTCAATTTTTCGGAATATGCCGAAGGATGGTCGGCATCTCCGGCAATTACAAGTTTATATTGGTTTTGATCTAATTTTGAAAAAGCCTCGATCAGCAAATCAAAACCTTTTTCTTCGACAAATCGACCTATGCCCAATATATATTTGCGGGAGGTAAGTCCCAATTGATTGAGATATTCGGTCGATCGAGATTTTTCGGGAAGAGTGACGCCGTTGAATATCAGATGAGTATCGCTTCTATTATATTTTTTATAAAGAATATCTTTAATGACATTCGAGATAACGATAATTTCGTTTGCATATATTGCTCCCATCCGTTCCCCGGTTCGGAGTATCCATTTGGCCAATCGTCCCCATTTCTGTCGATCATAGTCGGGGCCATGATGAGTCATGACAACTTTTAACCCCAATATCCGTGCGAACGGAACCAATAGCGAAGGCCCTATGGCGTGGATATGTAAAATATCGGCATGCGATTTTTTAGCATACAAGATGGCCAGAAACGTATGGATGATAGCTTCCATACTTTTTTTGCGGGGAGCATAAATATCCTTTAAGTGAATTCCTTTGTAGTTGTTGATGCGTATATTGTCAGTAATATAGCACGTACGGCGCACGATGGTAATATCGTATCCTCTTTTTACGAGGCGGGGATACAACTCTTCGCAATGTGTTTCTACTCCTCCCAAAATATTGGGAATACCTCTGGTCCCGGTAACTACAATTTTCATTTTTTTTCAGATTTCATGGAAAACAGGTCGAACAACACTTGCTGATTATATAACGGGGATAAATGTAACTTTTGTATATGATTTAGAAATTAAAAAGGCCGATTTATTTAGAATTCGCTTTTAAATTTCCCTGCTCAGGATCTTGCCCTACATCGTACCATTTTTTATCGATACATACAGGTTTCCCGGTCATCGAACGCCATTTGTTTTTCAGTACCCAGCGGGTCGGATGTTGTATGTATTTTTTCATTACCGGGGATGCCGTCCCCACCATCCAGCAATTTTTAGGACATTTTCGCACCAACTCTCTTACCCGGGCGGCTTGCTCGCTTTCCCATATATCGTTAAAATTGGCTACTTCCCTGATATTTCCCATGCTCTCTTTCCAATACTTTTCTTCAAGACCGTTGCAAGGATAAATTTCGCCGTAAGGATCGACAAAAAAGTTTACCAATCCGGCTTCACAT
>CASFRL010000058.1 GCA_949297285.1 uncultured Bacteroidales bacterium | reverse complement strand
TGTTTTTATAGATTCTCGTTCTGACGTTGAACCTTTTGTCTTAAAATTCCAAATTTTTCCCGGGTCGGGTTATTTTTTCTTTTTTCCGAATAATCTGAGAATTTCACCGATCCATAAGACTAATGATGTAGAGCCGATAATCATCGCCCAATCTTGCCAAGAGAGAGCAACGGTTCGGAATACATCCCCACCGAAAGTGACAATAAAAAATTGACCGACGATGATTAACAATGCAACGGTGATAAATCCGGTATCGTGAAGCAACCCATGGAATGCTGATTTTCCGGTTGCGAAAGCTTTGGCATTGAACAGATTCCAGAATTGCAGCATCACGAAAATGGTGAAAAAGCATGAGAGATCGTGCCGGTTTATCGCTCCCGAAGCATCGGTAAAATAGTGGAGCAATCCCATTAAGAACGCTACGAATGCCAAACCTACCCATAATATCTGGTTTCTCATCGAAGAGGTAATGATAAACGCCTCGTTTTTACGCGGTTTGTCTTTCATCACTTCTTTATTGGGGGGTAATGATGCCAATGCTCCTGCGGCGAAAGTATCCATGATAAGGTTTACCCATAACATTTGCGTGACGGTAAGTGGCAGTTCGTGTCCGAATATCGATCCCAAGAATACGATGGCCAATGCGACGACATTGATTGTAAGCTGGAATAATAAGAATCGTTGGATGTTCTGGTATAAAGAGCGTCCCCACATGACGGCCGTCGCAATACTTTTAAACGAATCATCCAATAACGTGATATCGCTGGCCTCTTTGGCAACCGATGTTCCGGTCCCCATCGATAGCCCGACATTGGCATGGTTCAGAGCCGGGGCATCATTTGTACCATCTCCTGTTACGGCAACAATCTGGCCGTCTTTTTGTAGCAGTTCGACCAGACGTTGTTTATCCGTAGGACGTGCCCGGCACATAACCTTTAATTTTTTTACCCGTTCGAAAGCTTCATCATCGGGCAAGGCTTCGAATTCAAGACCGGTAATGATATTCTCATCGTTATCTTCCGGTTTCCATATACCGATCTGGCGAGCTATTTCCCGAGCCGTTGCGGTGGTATCTCCGGTAACGATTTTTACTTGGATTCCGGCATTGAGACATTCTGCTACGGCTGCCGGAACGTCTTCGCGTACCGGATCTGAAATAGCTACGAACCCAAGGAATATAAGACCGGTTTCCGCAATTTCTTGAATTGGCAGATCTTTATCATCTTCTATGATTTTATATGCAAAACCAAGAGTACGCATAGCTTGATTCTGGTATGCCAACAATTGAGCCTCTATTTGGTCTTTATATTCCGAAACCGGCTTTTCTCCGTCCGAAGTTTCTACGGTTTTGCATTTTGAAAGGACGATTTCCGGAGCGCCTTTCATATAGAGCACATTTTTTCCGATAAGAGGAGATTTTACAAGAGTTGCCATATATTTACGTTCCGTAGAGAAGGTCAGTTGTTTCTCGATATGGGCATTTTCTCGTAAAGGCGTGTATTCTATTCCTTTACTGTGCAACCAGAGCAATAGCGCGGCTTCGGTCGGATTACCCATAGTAGAGATTTTTTCAGGATCTGAATAATCTAAAAGTGCCGTGGAGTTTGCTGCTATACCTTCTTTGATAAGATTACTTGCCGTGTTATTTGTCAATTCTTGATTTTCCAGAGAGAAAAAATTACTTTGAAAAACGCGCATCTGGTTTGGGGTGAGAGTTCCGGTTTTGTCGGTACAGATAACCGTTGTTGCCCCCATTGTTTCGCATGCGTGCATTTTGCGTACCAAATTATTGGTTTGCAACATTCGGCGCATACTGAGTGCAAGACTGAGGGTCACACTCATTGGCAGACCTTCGGGAACGGCCACGACAATCAAGGTTACGGCGATCATG
>CASFRL010000057.1 GCA_949297285.1 uncultured Bacteroidales bacterium | reverse complement strand
AAGTATTGCTACTTCTCGTGATGCCCCTCGACTTGCATGTGTTAGGCCTGTCGCTAGCGTTCATCCTGAGCCAGGATCAAACTCTTCGTTGTATTATTTTTTTTATATCTTCGGGTCTTTTCCTTCAGGCTCTGCGCTTTTACGCTCTCTTTTTAGGTCTTGACGTTGACTTTTTCGTCTCGTACTACATTGTCTATTGTAAGTTGTTCAATGATCTCTTCTTTTGTCTGTCCCTTTTTCTGGTCCGAAAAGGGTTACAAATTTAATCGCTTTCCCGGGGTTTTCCAAATTTTATGAGTCTTTTTTTCTCTTTCTTGGCTGTTCCTCCGAAAAGCGAGTGCAAATGTAATGCTTATTTATATTCCTCTCCAAATTTTTTCCAAACTTTTTTGTGATAAATTTTATCAAAAGCGGATAACTCCCATTGTATAAGCAACTTGTAAAATCACTTTTTTTACACCGATCACTCTTTTGTATCGGACATACAAATATGGTCATTATTTTGACGGAACTTTTTCGGTTTTACTGTCGGTCGTTTTCTTTTTCTTCAGCGGGAATTTATAATAAATAGAATAGGTTATTCCTAATACCGACCCTTTGTTTCCGTAACCGGGAATAAACCATGGAGTAGAGAATTCATTGGTTTGGTTCTTCAGCAACCACTTATATCGGACAGTCCACCCCATCATCAAATCTTTATACAGGCGCACACGTATTCCGCCCAATGCTTCGATCCATTGCGCATTGGAACTTTGCCCGACAATACTTTCATTGTATGTGGTTCCCCAATAAGGAGATTCGAGGGTTATATTTGTTACATCATATTTAAAGGAAGAAAATCCGTAACGCAATCCGATATAAAAATATCCGGGTCCATCATTATTATATTGGAAATTGTAATTCAATCCTATTCGGTTAAAAAGTGCCGGCTTTCCGACATAGGTAAAATTCATATCCTCAGGTCTGTTATTGGCTCTTCCTATCCCGATTTCCCAAATCGGGAAAAACCGGTTATACAGATTCAATTCTAAACTGGCTTCATAGTTTCCATACTTTTGACCGAACAGGTTGGCTACGGGATTATAAAGATCGACCCCCAGCATCAAACCATTCAATAACGGGGAATTATATTTCGACTCTTTCTTTTCTTCCTTTTTCTGAGGTGACGGATTTCCCGATTGCTGTTGCTGTTGTGCAAAAGCAACGGAAACCAACATAAGGAAAAGAAACGATAGCAAATTATTCCGAATCTTCAACATGGTAGAAAAGTTTTACATTTTCGATATTCATGTTATCGATTTCTTTGGTCAACAATGTTGCTGAAACCAATTGATATGTGGTGTATTTAAAATCATCGATTATATAATTGAACATCGCTCCGCACTCGGCCGATTCGAATTTTACGTACGTACGATATACGAATGTCAATGTATCGAATTTATATCTGGGATTCAGATTTTCCTGATCATAACGTAAAACGTATTTCGTAGTATCTGTTCCGTCGCGCAAAGGTGCCATAAATTGATTGACCGAGGCCGTATCTAAAAGTAAAGAGTCATTGACATGACCGACTCCCCAGACCGTTAACGAATCTATAGACACGCGCTGAGTTGTATCGGCGTCTGAATAAAAGGCAATCAAGGGGATACTACTCCGATTCTCCATACACCCTTCATCTCCGCACGAGACGAATCCTATCCCCAAAAGGAAAATGACTCCGATGATATTTAAAATTTTCCCCATTTTATAATTTCATTAAACGCTTTTCGTTTTTTCGGTGTCGAAATAAACACATCGGGATCTTCGGGATAACCGACCGGAATTAAAACCAACGGCTCGACTCCGTCAGGAAGATTTAGGATCTCGGCACATAATTTCGAATCGAAATTGCAAACCCAGCAAGTTCCCAGCTCTTGTTCGGTAGCCGCCAAACAGAGATGTTCTACGGCAATAGCGACATCGACATCGCAAAAATCTTTCATATCGCTTTTCCGTTTCCACGAGATACGGTGATCTCCGCACGCAACGATATAGACCGGCGCTTGGGTAAACCAATCACGGTTGTAACAACGTTGCAACTCTTTTCGCGTTTTTTCATCGTTTATCACGACAAAAATCCACGGCTGAAAATTTACGGCCGAAGGAGCCAAACGAGCAGTTTCCAAAATATAGTCGAGCTTTTCCGTTTCTACGGCCCGCGACTTATAGGCCCTGACCGAACAGCGCAAACGGGACAAAGTCAACAAATCAGATTTTTTATTTTCGTCATCCATATTTTCCATCGTATCCGAAATTATTTTATCTCTTTTTCGATATTATAAGTATTACGTTCGGCAGAGTTTCGAGAAATTAATTCACCCAAAAATCCGGCCAGGAAAAGCAATGTTCCCAATACCATAGCGGTAAGCGAAAGATAAAAATAGGGTGAATCGGTTACCAAACGATAAGGGATATTATGGTGCATCGAATATAGTTTATATCCTCCTACTGCTATTACTGAGAAGAAACCCAATACAAACATCAAACTACCTAAGAAGCCGAAAAAGTGCATCGGTTTTACGGCAAACTTGTTGAAAAACCAGAGCGTCAACAAATCAAGATATCCATTTACAAAACGGCTCAATCCGAATTTTGTTACACCGTATTTACGGGCTTGATGGTGCACGACCTTTTCTCCGATTTTAGAAAATCCTGCACTTTTTGCCAAATAAGGGATATACCGATGCATATCGCCATATACTTCTATACTTTTGACTACCTCATTGCGATATGCTTTCAAGCCGCAGTTAAAGTCGTGCAAATAGATTCCGGTCACCTTACGGGCTGTTGCATTGAACAATTTTGTCGGAATTGTTTTCGATAAGGGGTCATAACGTTTTTTCTTCCACCCCGAAACGAGGTCATAACCGTCCTCCATAATCATTCGGTACAATTCTGGGATTTCATCGGGGCTATCTTGCAAATCGGCATCCATTGTAATGACGACATCGCCTTGTGCCCGACCGAAACCGACATGCAATGCCGGCGACTTGCCATAATTACGACGGAATTTCACGCCTTTGACATGCTCATCTTCAGCCCTTAACTTCTCGATTACCTCCCAAGAATTATCGGTACTCCCATCATTTATAAACAATATCTCATACGAGAAGTTGTTTTTTTTCATCACCCGGGTAATCCACTCGGCCAGTTCAGGGAGAGATTCGGCTTCATTATAAAGTGGTATGACCAATGAAATATCCATATTCTTATTTTATAAAGTTCTTATTTACTTTTTTACGCGAAACAATCAACGCGACGATAATCGACAACAAAGACCCCAAGAATACATTTGTCCAGATTGTTTGAAAAACCATTTCGATAGGAGAAGGTGCACCGCCTTTTTCCAAACCGGTTCTCATGATTTGCAACATTTCCGAATTTTGGGCTTGCGTTATCTCCTCGATCAAATCAAGAAGTGCCGCCATCTGCATTTCGATATAAGTCGGATTTATATAACGATAATAGACATATTCGACAATTCCGCTCAATAAAGATGCGAAAAAAAACAAAAATATCCCGAACATCCACAACTGTGAAAAATGGGCATTTTCGGGTTCTTGTTTTTTATAGCGCAACATAATGTAATACAGAACAAAAGGAAGTGCTATCAACAAAATTTCCGAAAAAAAACTTGCAATAAGACTACCCATGCCGAGCGTCATCAGAACAAATTTTAAGATCAAATATATTCCGAAATAAACGCCATACTCCATTGCATAACGTGCAATCGACTTTTTAGGGGCTTCTTGTAACATTTACAATTCAATTTTACAATATGACATATCATCCACATCGGCAAAGTTATTATTTTTTATGTCATGCGCCTTTATCTGGGACGATAAAATGTGCAAATTAGGATTAATTGAGAAAAATCTGAAAGAAAATATCGGAGACTAACTGTTTAGTTTTGAAACGGATGAGTAGGCTGCCTTCATTTTTTTCAAATACACCTATTGTGGAACTGAAAAAAATATCTACTTTTGCAGCCGGGTAAGTCCTACACGGTCAGCTCCCTGTGAATCCCCCAGGGCTTGACCGCAGCAAGGGTAGCCGGTTGTAGCGACGCGATGTAGGTCGCTTACCCACCTGCCGATATAGCTCAGTTGGCCAGAGCACGTGATTTGTAATCTCGGGGTCGTGGGTTCGAATCCCTCTATCGGCTCTATCGAAAAAAGATAACTTAAAAAGATAACTTAGAGGTTATCTTTTTTTTATTTTATACCCTTCACATTATTATATCTCCTCGAAAAACTTTTTTCACCGCAAAAAGCGGGTAAGCCAATCTTTCGAAGGAATGATATTTTTCTCTTTTGCTCCCCTCTGATAGGCAAAAATACCCATTTTCGACATCCGGCTTTCTTCTCTAATACAATTTATCCACATAAAGCATCAAAAAGTCCTATCTCAAGTTTATTTCAACAAATATATTTGCATTATCGGATCATTAACTAAAAACTTATATAGTATGAAAAAAACACTTACCACTTTTTTTGCATGTGCAGCTCTTTCTTTAGGAATCAATGCACAAACGACAACATGGTCTTTCGAAACTTTGACCGACGGTATCATTACG
>CASFRL010000056.1 GCA_949297285.1 uncultured Bacteroidales bacterium | reverse complement strand
ATAATCCACATGGGCAGGAAAAAAGCAATAACCGTCGTATTTCTTGATATTGGCTACGAAATCTTTGGAATGATCCTGCCGGATGGTCTCTATATTCCACGGCAAGTATTTCTCCCGGAACTCACCCGTAGCGGTCGGCACGCGGCACAGTTTCAAATAGCACGTCCCTACTCGGATATATTCTTCGTTATCCATGACGGCGCACTCCTTTCTTGCCGGTGCGGATCGCCTCGACGTCATCCCTTTTATACCGTTTGCGTCCACCGAACGGGAAAGACTTTATATACCCGGTCTTTTCCCAGCACCATAAGGTAGACGAGTCGATTCGCAAAACGGACAATACCTCTTTGCGGCTTAAAAATTCTTCGGGAGGTGGTTCTTGTCGAACAGGTTTGAGGCTTCCCGCCGCCTCTTTGAGAATCTCTCTCAGGTCATCCAGCTTGACCGCTACGGTTATGTTCGCCCCGGACTCCAACAAATCTTTCAAACTCATAATCGAATTTTTAGAGTGTTAAACAATGGGTTCTGAATCCGACATTCAATCGAATCCGGGGCAAATAAATAAGGAGATTTTTCGGAGAACAAAAACACTCGTTTTCTCCTTAAAATCTCCTTATAATCTCTTGAAAGAGGTGGTTAGCCGTTGTGTTCGGCCATGTATTTTGGGATATCCTCTATGTTAGGAATGGTGTATTTCTCGGTTTGATAGTCCCGCAGTTTTCCTTTGATATAAGAATCTTCCAAGTCGGACAAAGGGACAAATACGGCTTTTAGCCACGGCACGACATCCTGTTTCGGCTGTCCGAAATAATGAGCCATGTTCCATCCAAAATGAAACAGATCCGCATTTTTCAGTTTTTCGGGCCGGATGGGTACGAAATCTGCCGGGCATGCTTCCTCTCGACCATAATACTCGACACACCGATCAAGCCGGACCAGTTCATCGGATGTTACATAAGGGCCTATTGCCCGATGAGCGTAACACAGGAACAACTCTATTTTTTCTTTTCGTCGTTCAGCGAATTGCCTGTCTGCATCTTGTTTGATCTGCTCGACATTCACGACGGGCATGTTGTCGATTGATGGAACGGCTTCCGTTTCGACGGCGGGGCGTTTCGTCTCCGGTAACTTCCTTATAATCCACGGAATGATCGTATGGGAGAAAACCGACATAATAATCAGATACACCACCGCACAAACGCCAAGAACAATGGCAAAGGTAAGATTCGCCGTACCAGCATCGACCCCTTGCCCCAACACCATCAGCCGTGCGACCATAGCCACGAGCAACCCGACGACAATCACTATTGCCAGCAAAATAATATGACTATTTATCTTGCGATAATCCATTGATAATGAGTGAATAGACAAACATATGAATTTCCTTTACACATCGTCAAAACATGTAAAGAAAATTCAGTTTTCTTTACATGTTTTGGAATTATACAAAGAAAACTGCATAATTTTAATACATCAATTAGTTGAACCAATTTCTGCATATTGGCTTTGTACAGAAATATGAAATGAATTCATTAATAATGTAAATAGCTCGGTATTCAAATAAAAATTATCACGTCCCAATTTTATTTTCTGTAAATAACCATTTCCCACTAATTGAGATAAATAGGAAGTAGCAGTAGGGCGACTCACCCCAAGTTCTTCACATATGAAATCAATTTTAGTATATGGATGCCGGAATAAATTGTTTAATAGGTCTTGGGAATATATTTTGGGCAGTTCTGTTCTTATTTTCTGCTTATATTGCATCATAAGAGTTTTTATATTTGTTATAAGCTCTGTTGTCTCGATAGATGTTTCTTCTATCCCTTTGAGCATAAACAGTATCCATTCTTCCCATTCATTGTTATCTCTTACATATTGTAATAACTTATAGTATTCACCTTTGTTCTTAATAATGTAACGACTTAAATACAATACCGGTAAATCGAGCAAGTCATTAATTACTAGATATAATATATTTACAATACGTCCTGTACGGCCATTTCCATCAGAGAAAGGATGGATACTTTCAAATTGATGATGAATAATCGCCATCTTGATCAGAGGATCCTCATCGCTCAAAGAATTATCATTAATATATTTTTCCAAGTTAGCCATATGCCTATTTATTTCGTCAATGCTCTGAGGTGGTGTATAGACAATTTGCTGAGTATTCTCATTTTTTAATGTCGTCCCGGGAGTTGTTCTAAAACCTGCATTATTCTTTTTGATATGCTTATATATGTCAATGATAGTATTACATGTTATTAATCCATTCTTTTTTACAGATGCGAATCCGGAAATTAATGCATCTGCATAGCTGCGAACTTCTTTAGATGCCGGTGTGGTGTATTGATTTGCAAATAATTCTGCTTTGTATAATTCATCATGGGTAGTAATTATGCTTTCAACAGCAGAACTGTCTTTGGCCTCTTGTAGTGACAGAGTATTGATTAAAATACTTTCATTTGGCATGGTTTTAACCGCCCCTTTCAACTCCGCCAATCTTCGATGAGATTGTGCTAGTTGTTTCAAAACCACTTTTGTTTCAATATCTTGTTTAAGAGGTAATGTAGGAATAATATACATAACTAAATTTTTATTCAAAGATATAAATTAATCCAAAAACTTTATCAATTCCCGTTTCATATCCTCGTCGATGTCACGGTAACGAGCGAATGCTTTACTCCCTTCTTTGTGTCCGCTTAACGCGCCTACAAGATTGGGATCTTTCACTTTTTTATAGATATTGCCAATGAACGTGCGCCGGGCCATGTGCGACGATGCGACTTCATATAATGGCTTCTGTACTTCCTGCCGGGTCTGCTGATCGAGGACGGTAACAATACGGTCCAATCCGGCCTTTTTGAACGCCTCTTTGATTTTCCGGTTGTAATGCTGTTCCGTGCTGAACGGGAACAAACTCCCTCTATCATGGTCCTGATATTTGGCGATCAGTCGTTTCGCGGTGTCGTTCAGCGGTACACGCACGGTGATCGGTCTGTCCTCTTTAGTCTTTCGGGGAATATACTCCACCGCATCGTTAATAATGCTTCGGTAGGTCATTTTATACAGGTCGCTGACACGACAACCGATAAGGCATTGAAATACGAAAATATCTCGCTGTGTCTCTATCTCTTTATCCTCGGACATATCTGTTTCCAGCAGTCGATTCCTTTCTTCATTGCTGATATAGATAGGTGTACCGTAAACGATCTCCCCAATCGTAAAATGTTTGAACGGATTATTTATCGTGTAGTTGTTGTCGATAGCCCATATAATAAAAGCCCGGAAGCGGGTGAGCATATCCGCAACGGAATTTTGCCCACGCGGTTTCGGCATTCCTTTAGGGATTTCGTTGCCGTCCTTATCGAGAATCGGCGGACGCTTGCGCTTCGGTGTCAGTAGCGCTACTTTAGCGGAATACGGAAATAGATCGTATATCTCCGGGTATTTCAAGAAGGCCTCTTGTTCGTTTAGCAGAAAGTTCTCGATCTGTCGCAATAGCTCCGGATTAAGATTGGCGAAAGTTATTTTGAAGCCCCGGTGTCCCTCTTTTTTCCAGTACAACTCGAACCGATGCAGGCTCCGCATGATTACTTTGAAATTTTTGCGTCGCGACTCCGACAGTTTATGTGTGGTAACGTATCTTTCCATAATATCGAAAAACGAAATCTCACTTTCTTTCTGGGCTTTGGGCGGTTTATGGAATTTGCGAACTATTTTCTCAAGGAATGATTTATCAATAATTGATTTATCTTCCGCAGTCTGTATCTCTTTTTCAATATGCTCTGTTAAAGCCTTTAATTTGGCCCTTTTCTCCAAAAGCATTTCTCTTTCTTCGCCGGGAATATTAGGTATGTTGATCTCGTTTTTCTTTCCCCACCGTTTAGCTTCTACCCAAATACCACTGCCGATACGGATTCTGTTATCCTTGCTGACATAAATCCGCATACAAATTTCCGATTCTCCGGCGGCATCTTTTTTTCTGCTGATATTATAATACGTCTTGCCCATATTTTTACTTTTTCGGCAAGTTATAATATCCTTCGGAATACACAAAATATTC
>CASFRL010000055.1 GCA_949297285.1 uncultured Bacteroidales bacterium | reverse complement strand
AGGGTTCGGTATTTGAAAAACACGAAAATGCAAAAAATGTTTATATATTTTCTTGTATAAAGTTATATACCTCTTCCATCAGCCATTTCGGCGTAGAAGTCGCGCCGCAAATACCGATGCTGTTCTTCCCTTTAAACCAGTCCGGATCGATTTCCGATATGTCCGATACCAGTTTCGATTCGGGGTTCACCTTGCAGCACTCTTCGAATAGCACTTTTCCGTTCGAGCTCTTTTTACCGCAGACAAACAGTATAAGATCATGTTGCCGGGCAAATTCACGTATATTGGGAATACGGTTGGCGACTTGCCGGCATATTGTGTCATAGTAGCGGAGTTCTTTACCGGCGCTTTGCCGGCGGGTAATTTCGTCCACGATTTTTTTAAAGCCATCTACCGATTTGGTCGTTTGGGAGTATAAGCTGATCTGTTTATTAAAATCGATCTGGTCAAAATCGTTTAGTCCCTCGATGACAACAGCCTTACCGTTCGTTTGTCCGACCAATCCGTTCACTTCGGCGTGGCCTCTTTTCCCGTAAATGACGATTTGCCCCACATTCGGGTCGGTCTCTTCATACGAACGTTTGATCTTTTTTTGCAGTTGCAGCACAACCGGGCAAGTCGCATCGATGATCTCTATGTTGTTCTCTTGAGCTATCCGGTAAGTCTCGGGCGGTTCCCCATGAGCCCGCAACAATACCTTTACGTTTCTCAACCGTTTCAGGTCGTCGTGGTTTATCGTAATCAGCCCTTTTGCCTTTAACCGTTCCACCTCGTTGTTGTTGTGTACTATATCCCCCAGACAATAGAGTTTCCCCGATTTCTCCAACTCTTCTTCGGCTTTTTGTATGGCATTTACCACTCCGAAGCAGAAGCCCGATTTGCTGTCGATCTCTATTTTTACCATAATCCGTCCTATTTCCCGACAACCCGGTTATATTGCTCTTGCAGCCAGGCATCTTGTTCGGCAATAGTCATGTTCGAGTTGTCGAGCAAGATGGCATCATCCGCTTTGCGTAGCGGGCTGACATCTCGATGTTGGTCGATATAATCTCTTTTTTTTACGTTGTCGAGCACCTCCTCGAAAGAGACGTCGGCTCCCTTTTTTAGCAACTCATCTACCCTTCTTTGTGCACGTATCTCGGGCGAAGCGGTTACGAATATTTTTAGTTCGGCATCGGGAAATACCGTTGTCCCTATATCCCGTCCGTCCATAACGACACCCTTCTGTTTCCCTAATTCCTGTTGCTGCTTTACCATAGCCTCTCGGACAAACGGAATGGCGCTTACCGGGCTTACCTTATCCGACACCCGCATCGACCGTATCTCTTTCTCGACATTTTCTCCATTCAAATAAGTCTCGGGTTTTCCCGTTTCCTGATTTATTTTAAATGTAATCTTCAATCCGTTCATTGCCTTCCGAAGTTTTGCTTCGTCTATTGCATCTCCGTCAAAAAGTCCGTTGTTCAGGCAATAAAGAGTCACCGCCCGGTACATAGCTCCGGTATCGATATAGACATAACCTATTTTACGGGCCAGTTCTTTAGCCATTGTACTCTTCCCGCAAGAAGAGAAACCATCTATTGCGATAACTATCTTCGATGTTTGCGTTTCCATATTAACGTCGTATAAATTGTGATATATTGGTCATGAGGTTAAACATGAAAGTCGTTCCCCCGACATGTTGCTGGGCGATAGAAGCTCCGATGCCGAACATTTTTACCTTGATTCCCGCACCGAATGTAAATCCGGACAAAAAGTTCCTTCCGTACGTTTTCATGTCGCTCCGGTATTTATAGTTATAGCCCAATGCAATATATAAGTTTTGCGAAGGAATGTAGTCGACACCGAAAATAAGATGTCTGAACAGATTCGAGGCAAAACTCTCTTTTTCCGTTATGTCGTCCTCTTCGCTGCTGTTGTATTCGTTGGTTGCAGGCGTTGTATAAGGCAGTTTCCACCGGTTTAGATATTGGGCCGTAATCGAGAAACGGAAAGGAGCGTGGTCCAATGTCTTGGAAAGACCCAGTTGAAAATCCCACGGCATTTTATCCCTGTTCTCGTTATATCTTTTCAGCTGCCCTCCCAGATTTTTGAATGCGGCAGAGAGCGAGAGTTGGTTATCCGGGTTGTAATAGTTGATTCCCAAATCGATACCGAGGGCCAGTGAGGTGTATTGCTCATAAGACGAGTAGATAAATTTGGCTTGTATCCCGCCGCGCAGACGGTCGGTGATATCGTGCGCATAAAATCCGCTGATTGCCATGTCTTTCGGGCTGAACGTGCCCGTAATGACTCCGTTTGCCTCGGTCTGCTTCATCGATCCGTAACCGGCATATTGTATGGCGGCGGCCCATGCGCCCCGTTCCCCCGCCGCTTTGGCGAATGTCGCTCCCGCCAGATTGATCCCCGCCACATAACGCATGTAGTTCAAGTTGAGTTGGAGGTTCATCTCCGGGCCTAGCAAAGCCGGGTTATGTTGGATTACAGACACATCTTCTTCGATGATCGAAATGTTGTTTCCCCCCAAGGCATTGATGTGCGATGAGGTAGGTAGATTCAGAAAGTCGAAAGCCGATTTCCCCTCCTGCGCCTTAGCCGAGAGGTGGATCATCAGTAACAATAAAACAAATATAAGTCGATTCATCATTGGCATGGTGTTACGAGGCTCAAAGATACGTTTTTTTTAGGATTCGGAAAATCTCTTTTTGAAAAGCTTCGATACTCTTCGATATTAATAACGGAAAATTTTTGATAGAAGTATATATCTATTTGATTTTAATGGTAGAAAATGTATTACAGTTCTTTTTTCTCTTATCGAGATATATCTTTTCTAATGAAAAAAATGTATTTTTGAGACTTACTTAGGAAACATCAATTTCTGATTATTATGAAACGGATATTTTTTCTCTTCTTTTCTTTGTTTGCTTTATCTTTACATGCTGCTTTGCAGGAAGAGGCTGTGAGTTTGAACACTCCTACGGGGACTATATATGGGAGACTGATTTTGCCTGATGATAAGGCCTCTTTTTCTGTTGTAGCATTACTCATAGCGGGGTCGGGACCTACGGATATGGACGGTAATACTACCATGGGAAATATAAAGAACAATTCTTTGAAATACCTGGCCGAAGGCTTGGCTGAGAACGGTATTCCTTCTTTGCGTTTCGACAAGCGAGGTGTAGCATCCAGTGCTGCGGCAGGTTTACAGGAATCAGAACTTCGTTTCGAACATTATATTGCCGATGCGAAGGGGTGGATAGATTTCCTTTCTGCTGACAAACGTTTTACGGGAGTTGTTGTTATAGGACACAGTGAAGGTGCGCTCATCGGTTTGATAGCCTGCCGGAATAATCCTAAAGTAAAAGGTTATGTTTCATTAGCAGGAGCTGGGCGTCCGGCCGATGAAATCATAGAGGCGCAAGTAGCGGCACAGATGACTCCTGAGGCCGTACAGAAGCAGGTGGCCGACATTAATGCCTCATTGAAAGAGGGACGTGAAGTGACCGATGTGCCTATTTATTTACAGACTTTGTTTCGACCTTCTGTTCAGCCTTACCTGATTTCTTGGTATCGCTATGATCCGCAAAAGCTGATAGCTTCGTTGGAAATTCCAAAACTCATTGTACAGGGACAAACAGACATCCAGGTATCTGTACAGGATGCTCAACGGCTAAAGCATGCTGATTCTCGTGCCGAGCTCTTGTTAATAGATGGTATGAACCATGTGCTGAAGGTCTGTAACAGCATGAATCCGCAAGAACAAATGAAAGTGTATGCAGATCCTTCGTTGCCGTTGGCGGAAGGATTGGTAGATGCTTTGAGCCGCTTTATTCGTAAATTGTCATAACATACTCGATTTATATCTATTCTTTTCTGCTCCTGTTGTATCGGCAGAATGTTGTTTTTCGTCTTATGGTGGCAACGGGGGAATTGTTCGAAGAAAGCGTTCTTTGTTTTTTGTCGTGATGTAATCCTTTATTACATTTTCGGCGTTTCATTTTTATTGATAACTTTGTGATTTATAATTAAAAAATCTATATGGAAATCCTTGATAAGTATATAACCGCCATAAACAACCGCTTGGCGTCTTTCCCGTATCCTTCCCAACCCGACAATCTGTATGCGCCCATACGCTACGAACTCTCTTTGGGCGGTAAGCGCATCCGTCCCGTGCTGATGTTGATGGCTTGCGAAATGTTCGGAACCGATTATCACCGGGCCATCTCTCCGGCTTTAGGACTGGAGATG
>CASFRL010000054.1 GCA_949297285.1 uncultured Bacteroidales bacterium | reverse complement strand
ATGGCGGCAACAGAGCTGTCGGTACCTCCGCTCATCCCGAGCAAAACTTTGTTTTTATCCATTCCAGATTTTATTATCCGGCACAAATATAAAACTATTCCGATGAATGTGCGTATCTTTGCCCGCGAAATGGGAATAGGATATGATGAAAGGACGTCTGGAGGTCATCACTTTCGATGCTGACGATACTTTATGGGAAAACGAATTTCTTTTCAGAGAAAATGAGATGCGTTTTTGTGAATTGGTTCAAGAATATGCCGATCAGAAAACGGCTCTCGAATTGCTGTTGAAGAACGAAATAAAAGCACTTCCCATATACGGATATGGTATTAAGGGCTTCGTGCTCGACATGGTCGAGACAGCGTTGGAACTCAGCCATAATCAGGTGTCGGGAGAGACGATCGGGAAAATTTTGGCATTAGGGAAAGAACAACTCACTTACCCGGTCAAGCTAATCGAAGGCGTAGAAGAAACTTTGTCGGCTTTGCATAAGCACTACCCTTTGGTTATGGCAACCAAGGGAGACCTGACCGACCAAAAACGGAAAATCGAGAAATCGGGATTAAAGAAATACTTTTCACACATCGAAATCATGAGCGAAAAAGACGAATCGGGATATCGGTCTCTGATCGAACGGCTACAAATAGCTCCCGATAAATTCCTGATGGTCGGAAATTCGCTGAAGTCAGACATTATCCCCGTCTTGAAAATCGGGGGATATGCGGCATACATTCCTTTCTATACGACGTGGGAACATGAAAAAGCCGATAAACCGGAAATGTGCGACCGGATGTTCGCATTGAATTCTATTCAAGATCTGTTATCCATTGTTTAGCCCTCTAAACAAAAACAAGGGTCGAGATACTTTGCTCATCGAGTACCTCATTGGCAACTTCAAGAATATCCGATGCCTGAATTGCCTCTATCCGGGAAAACGATTCCTCAAGGGTATCGTATTTGTTGTAATGTAAAAATGTTTTGCCCAATCCCAAGGCTACACTCTCCCGATTCTCGGTACCGACACCCATCTGTCCGATAAATTGTTTTTTGGCAGCCGTCAGTTGCGATGTTGTCAATGCCGTATCGCGCAGCCGTTTAAACTCTTTTCTTATCAACGAAAGGCATTTTTCTACTTTCTTGGGATCTGTACCAAAATAGATGGCAAATACCCCGGTATCGGTATATGAGGTGACCGAAGACTCGACCGTATAGACATATCCTGTCTTTTCGCGCAATGCAATATTCAAACGGCTATTCATGCCCGGCCCTCCCAGTATGTTATTGAGCAAGAATAAGGGTACCCGTTTCTCATCGAACATGCTGTATGCCCGATTCCCGACCAGCGCATGGGCTTGGAAAGTACTCAGGTTGCGTTGCTCTGCAAACGACACACACGATCCGGGAGGTGTTCTTCGGTTTATGATTTTCCCTTCAGGTTCTCCTCCGATATATTTTTCGAGTAAAGATATCACCCGTTTGAACGGCGTATGTCCCATAAAAAAGAAAACCATATTCGAAGGGATATATTGCTGTTTCAAAAAACGACGACCGTCTTGAGAGGTAAAGCCCAACAGCTCTTTCGGGTCGCCCAATATGTTGTGTCCTAAAGCATGTCCCGAAAACAACAAGTTTTCGAACTCATCATAAATCAATTCGGACGGATTGTCTTTGTAGGAATTAATCTCATCAAGAATCACTTCCACTTCGCGTTCTACCTCACTCATAGGGAATTGCGAGTGCAATATCAAATCGCACAACAACTCTACGGCACGAGATAAATGTTCTTCCAGAAAAACGGCATATACGGTTGTTTCTTCTTTGGCGGTATAAGCATTCAATTCTCCTCCGACATTTTCCATACGGTTCAGTATATGCCACGATTTACGATGTTCGGTTCCTTTGAAAATAAGATGCTCGACAAAATGTGCCATTCCAAACTCCCCGGCAACCTCATCCCTTGTCCCGGTATTGACGGTAAACCCGCAATAGGAGACCGAAGATGTCGTTGGTTGGTATATAATGCGCAAACCGTTCGATAAGGTATGAAATTGATGATGTTCCATGCGTCATGTTTCTTTAAGCGTACAAAATTAGACATAAAATAATGTTCCGGACCATTTTCATAAAACATTTCTTTTATGATCGCCATAACACAACAATAAAAAATATTGTAAGAACGACAATATTTATATAAAAAAGCCCTATCTTCGTTCTTGTAAAACCAAGAAAAAACTATGATTCAAAATATCGGACTTTTTTGCGCATCCAGTAACGATATCGATAATTGCTATTTCGAAGAGTCGGCAATAATAGGCCGATGGATAGGTGAACACCAAAAAAGGCTGATATACGGAGGCGCAAATGTAGGACTCATGGAGGCAACTGCCGGACAGGTGAAAAAACACGGCGGATCGATCACCGGGATTATTACACATCGCATCTGCGACTACGGGAAAGCCAGCCTGCTCCCGGATGAGCTGATTCGTGTCGAGACCCTCGGAGAACGAAAACAGGCAATCATGGATAAATCGGATATTTTTATCGCCTTACCCGGCGGATTCGGGACGTTGGACGAAATTTTTACCGTAATCGCAGCAGGTCATTTGGGCTACCACGACAAAAAAGTCATTTTTTGCAATACAAATGGTTTCTATAATTCCTTAATAGACCAAATGAATCTGTTTTACAGAGAATTTTTTGCATCTCCTCACTATAAAGACTATTACCGGATAGCAACAAATGCCGAAGAGTGCATCCGAATACTTGAAAATTTTTAGATTATAAAATTTAAATTATACCGGAATGACAACAGCCGAAGATATTCAATCGATTCTACAACGTGAAGCCAATGCTATACTAAATATCCCAGTATCTGACGCTTTTGATAAAGCTATCTCATTAATTGTAGAACAAGTACATCATAAAAAAGGAAAATTAGTTACCAGCGGAATGGGCAAAGCCGGGCAAATCGCCATGAATATTGCGACGACATTCTGCTCGACAGGAATACCGTCGGTATTTCTTCATCCCAGTGAGGCTCAGCACGGAGATTTGGGTGTTTTACAAGAAAACGACCTGATGCTTGTAATATCGAATTCAGGGAAGACCCGCGAAATTTTAGAATTACTCGTTTTAGCATCCCGGTTACAGCCCGATTTGCGATTTATCGTTATTACCGGAAATCCTAACAGCGAATTGGCCCGATCGGCAAACGTCTGTCTGTTTACCGGAGCTCCGGCAGAGGTTTGTCCATTAGGTCTCACACCGACAACCTCAACCACACTCATGACGGTTATCGGAGATATATTGGTAGTAGGGACTATGAAAGCGACAGGCTTTAGCAGTAGCCAATACGCCCTCAGACATCATGGAGGATATTTGGGACAGCTCTCGAGAGAACAATCCGGCGACAATAAAAAAGAATGATATATGCGAAAAATCATTGGAATAGGAGAAACGATTCTCGATATAATTTTTAAAAACGGTCAACCGACCAAATCGTTACCGGGAGGCTCCGTCTTCAACACGATGGTGAGTCTGGGACGTTTGGGCGTTCCCGTTCATTTTATCACAGAAGTAGGGCGAGACCAAGTCGGAGAACACATCTTGTCGTTTATGCAGGAGAACAACATATCGACAAAAAATGTCGATATATTTTGTGAGGGGAAATCTCCGGTATCTTTGGCTTTCTTGGACGAAAATAATGAAGCCCGATACCTTTTCTACACCCAATACCCCGAAAATCGGCTCAGTGTCGTATGGCCGAGAATAGATCCGGACGACATTCTGATATTAGGATCATATTATGCCGTAAATCCATCCCTAAGACCTCGCATAATAGAGTTTCTGGAATATGCGCGAGAACGCAAGGCTATCATTTATTACGATCCCAATTTCCGCAAAGCCCATGCCCATGAAGCAATGCGCATTACCCCTGCCCTGCTCGAAAATCTTGAATACGCCGATATCGTACGCGGCTCTACCGAAGATTTCGAAACACTATTTCATCTTTCGGACCCGGAAAAGATATACCTTGACAAAATCAAATTTTATTGTCCGAACTTTATTTGTACGCAGGGAGCAAAAGGCGTCGAGTTATTCATCCCCGAGGGACACTTCCATTTTGATGTTCCCGCAATAAATCCGGTAAGCACAATCGGTGCGGGAGACAACTTCAATGCCGGATTGCTTTTCGGTATCTTACAAGAAAACATCTCTCGGAGTCAACTGGAAAACCTCCCAAAAGAAAAATGGGAAAAAATCATATCTTCCGGGATCAACCTCTCAATAGAAGTGTGCAACTCTTATGACAACTACATATCGACCGAGTTTGCATCTACCTACCGGGCCTCTTATTAACGGTATGTAAAATACACAAGATTTTCTATTATATATTAAAGAATATAAAGCCTACTTTTTTATAAGAGGCTTTTTTTATATTTGCGAATATTTATCAGGAGTCACAAATATGCTAAATTATCTCAAATACAGTTTTTTACTCATCACACTTTCGGCATGCAGTTCTTCCGAGCCCGAAATCGATGTCGTATGTGAGATCGATAATGCACCCAATTATATTCTAAAATGGGACACTTCGCCTGTCATTGATGGAAATGTGAAAATATATTGTTCTACCGATCCACAACAATTCGACACCGAAGAAAATCCTATTGCCGAATGTCCGATATCGGACGAAAGCATTCGAATAAATCCGGCTCCGACTATTGCCCGCAAATATTTTTTATTAAGATTTGATGACAAATATGACCGCATTGTTGGGACAAGAGCTCAACCGTTCAATTCTGTACAAAATTTCAGAGACATAGGCGGTTATAAAAACTACAATAAAAAAAGAATCAAATGGGGAATGCTCTACCGTTCGGGCAAAATAGATTCTCTTGACGATGAAAGCATGCAGCGCATGAGAAAATTGCGACTAAAAACCTTGATCGACTTTAGAGACCCTCTGATTTTCACCCCGCCTCCTGCCGATTTGAAATTAGAGAACAGCATACATATGCCCATATCTCTGTATCCGTTGGATATGCTGGTCGATAGAATCAACAATCATGAGCTTAAACGGGGCGATGCCTGCATCTTTATGCAAGATTTGTTTATCGGTCTTTCCAAAAGAGCGACAAGCACCTACAAATCGATGTTCAACCAGTTGTTGATGCCCGAAAATTATCCGGTAGTGCTTACGTGTAACTACGGGAAAGACTATACGGGCTTTGCCGTTATCCTGATTCTGTCGGCATTGGACATCCCTCAGGAGACAATCATCGATGACTATTTGTTGAGCAATCGATACTTGGATAAACGGTCGGTTGAATTGAACTTGACCGATTTTCCTTTAGATACACAAGAAGCGGTTACGGCTCTGATGGCGGCAGACGAACAGTATATCAACTGTGTATTCAAACGTATAGAAAGAAAATATGGCAACATCCATAATTACTTGGAACAAGAATTGAACATGACTCCGGAAAAGCAGAAGAGATTGCAGGAAATCCTTCTTCAATAATTTCTTACACAGGTAAATGAAGCCGGATAAATCGCTATAAATTAAATAAATTCGGATAAAAGTATAGTAAACTTACAATTATACCAATATTTATATCTACCTTTGCCCCCGAATAAATACTTTAGGTTTTATGTAGGCATAATTCTCTTTTCAGCTCTGCGTTTTTAATATCTGAGCAAAAGAGAATGATTTCATCAGCGGAAGCAGCAACAGAATCGATTATTTTTGTTTAATGCCAAGCGGAAATACCGGACAAAAAAGATAACGGAAAACTTATGCGGTCGGGTATTAAGAAAGTTAAAAGGTTGGGATAACACAACAACTTCTTGCGGCAATCCTAAAGGTTCTAATAAGCATTAAATAAATGAAAACATTTGAAGAATTAGGAATCGATAGCCAAATACTGAAAGCGATTTCTGAAATCGGATTTGAAAGTCCGATGCCTGTACAAGAACAGGTCATTCCCCTTTTACTTGCTGAGAACACCGACATCGTCGCTTTAGCACAGACCGGAACCGGAAAGACTGCAGCATTCGGGCTCCCCGTAATTCAAAAAATCAACGTCGACAGCAATCAGCCACAAGCCCTCATCTTGAGTCCGACACGAGAACTTTGTCTGCAAATAGCCAGCGATTTAAACGACTATTCAAAATACATTGACGGATTAAAAATACTCCCTGTCTATGGCGGATCAAGCATTGAGAGCCAGATAAAGACATTGAAAAAGGGGGTTCAAATCATCGTTGCAACTCCGGGCCGACTCATCGACCTGATGAATAGAAAAATGGTAAAACTCGACGGCATAAACACGGTCATCATGGATGAAGCCGACGAAATGCTCAACATGGGATTTACCGAAAGCATCAATGAGATATTGGCTGCAATTCCTGAAGAACGCAATATGCTGTTGTTCTCGGCTACCATGCCGGCAGAGATAGCCAAAATAGCCAAAAACTATATGAACAACCCCAAAGAGGTTGTCATCGGAAGTAAAAATGAAGGCGCCAAAAATATAAAGCATGTTTACTATTTGGTGCATGCAAAAGACAAATATCTGGCACTGAAACGGATAGCCGACTATTACCCCAACATATACGGTATTATCTTCTGTCGCACCCGCCGCGAAACTCAAGAAATCGCCGACCAGCTGATACAAGACGGTTATAATGCCGACTCTCTGCACGGAGAGTTGTCGCAAGCCCAACGAGATGCGGTCATGCAGAAGTTCAGAGTAAAAAACCTGCAACTGCTGGTTGCCACCGATGTTGCGGCACGAGGCCTCGACGTAGATAATCTGACTCACGTCATCAACTACGGACTGCCCGACGATATAGAGACATATACTCACCGAAGCGGACGGACCGGCCGTGCCGGAAAAACGGGAACGTCTATTGCCATCATCCATGTAAAAGAAAAGGGCAAAATGCGGGATATCGAAAGAATTATCGGCAAGAAATTCGAAAAAGGCCATATCCCGACAGGTGGACAGATATGCGAAAAGCAACTGTTCAACTTAGTAGACAAGATCGAAAAAGTAAAAGTGAACGAAGAAGAAATCGCCTCTTACCTGCCTTCGATCTTCCGGAAACTGGAATGGCTGAGCAATGAGGACCTCATCAAGCGTGTGGTATCCCTTGAGTTCAACAGACTGATCGATTATTATGCCGATGCTGAAGAGCTGGATATTCCGGAAGATAGGAATACGAAAGAGCGGAGCAACCAGCATGGCGAACGGACAAGAGGAAAGGCAAGAAAAGCGGAAGAGGGATATGCCCGCCTTTTTATCAATCTCGGTAAAGCGGACGGTTTCTATCCCAATACATTAATCGATATGATCAATGACAATGTCAAAGGTCGTGTTGCCATTGGCAAGATCGATATACTTCCTAATTTTTCATTCTTCGAAGTCGATGAAAAGACAACCCGCAACATTATCGGAGGGCTAAAAAACATCAACTTTTTCGGGAAACGGGTTTCTGTCGAACCGGCCGATAAAAAAGAATCTTCTGGGAAGCGTGACCATTCAGGCAGTAAAGGTGGATTCGGAAGAAAAGATTCGAACGGCAGATCGTCCCAAAAACGAGGAAATTTCGGAAACGAACACAGGTCTTCTAAAAACCGGGGGCACGAAAGTAATAAAAAAAGACGTAGATAACTCTCTTGGATAAATTTACGACGAAATCAAAAAAATAGCCCGCAACTCTCGATTATCCTGATTACGGGCTATTTTCTTACCATTACCCGACAACCCTTTCGGTCCCGAAAAACATTTCAAAATCCGGAATATATTTGTCGCATTTACAAACTCTACAATCGAAATCAATCGGTAACCGACTTCCTCACAGCCGGTCGCTCCGAAAACAATTCCCCGGCAAATTTCTATATACTATATAATGCAAAATCTCTTCCTATCTTGAGATAAGAATTAGTATATTTTGTATTTTTGTAATCAATAACAACCGAAACAAGATGGACATAACACCTATAATACGTTCGTTTTTTGCCAAACGGAAAAAGCAAATCGACTTGTTTGAAACATACGGAGATGAAATACAGAAAAAACAACTACATAATCTTCTTAAGGCTGCGCAAAATACAGAAATAGGTAAATTATACCGATTCAAAGAGATTACCGACTATAAGACTTTTACCGAACAAGTCCCACTTATTACATATGAAGAGCTAAAGCCCTATGTAGAACGTATGCTTAATGGTGAAAACAATCTGTTATGGCCATCCAAAATCCGTTGGTTTGCCAAATCCTCAGGGACGACAAACGACAAAAGCAAGTTTATCCCGGTCAGTAAAGAGGGATTATATCAATGCCACTATAAAGGAGGGACTGACTGTGTTGTCAGCTACCTGAACATGAATCCCGACAGTCGTATGTTTTCGGGGAAAGGATTGATTCTCGGTGGTAGCCACCAGATCAATTCGCTCAACAAAGATATTCGGTGCGGAGACCTGTCAGCCTGTTTGATACAAAATATCAATCCATTGGTAAACCTCATCCGGGTCCCCCAAAAACGCATTGCCTTGATGTCGGAGTGGGAAAAGAAACTTGACGAAATCGTCCGCTCTACGGTACACCAGAATGTAACGAATTTATCCGGTGTCCCTTCATGGTTTCTAACACTCATAAAAAAAATATTACAACAAAGCGGGAAGCAATATTTGTCTGAAGTATGGCCCAATCTCGAAGTGTTTTTTCATGGAGGCATCAGTTTTGAACCTTATCGGTCTTATTATAAAGAGTTGATCCCCTCCTCCAAAATGCACTACGTCGAGACGTATAATGCTTCGGAAGGATTTTTTGCCGTACAGAATAGTTTCGATGAACAATCGATGCTGTTACTGATCGACTTAGGCATATTCTTCGAGTTTATTCCCATATCCGAAGTCGGGAAAGAAAATCCGGTAATATTGCCGATCTGGGAGATCGAAAAAGGTCAAAATTATGCATTGGTCATCACGACAAACAGCGGACTGTGGCGATACCAAATCGGCGATACGGTAAAAGTGACATCGATCGATCCCGTAAAAATCATCATCTCCGGACGGACCAAGCATTTTATCAATGCTTTCGGAGAGGAGCTGATGGTTGATAATGCCGAAAAGGGGTTGGCAAAAACCTGCGAAGCGACGGGAGCCATCGTCTCCAATTACACAGCTGCTCCGGTATTCATGTCGAACAAGAGCCGGGGACGGCATCAATGGCTGATCGAGTTCGAAAAAGAGCCCGAATCAATCGAACAATTTGCCGACATTCTCGATGCCACCTTACAAAGTCTCAACTCAGACTATGAAGCCAAACGGTATAAGGGAATCTTTCTCGACCGGCTCGAAATTATCAAGGCTCGCCCCGGATTGTTCCACGATTGGCTGAAAGATAAAGGGAAATTGGGTGGACAACACAAAATCCCCCGCCTCAGCAACAGCCGTGAACACATCGAAGAGATGTTGAAAATGAATGAATAAAAAGAGTGTGTCCGAAAAGTCAAAACCGGGATAAAGGAATCTCGGCGCCTGAGAAATTACCTTAACCGCGGACAAAATCTATCCTGCCCAATTTTCTCTATCGAGATTGCGATAATTGATCGCCTCGGCAATATGCATCGGTAAAACCTTTTCGCTGCCGGCTAAATCGGCAATCGTACGGGCGACTTTAAGAATGCGGTCATACGCACGGGCTGAAAGGCCAAAACGTTTCATGGCATCTTTGAGACGTTCTTTTCCCATCTCATCGGGCTGGGCAAACCGATTGAGCAATTTCGTATTCATTTGTGCATTGCAATAGACTCCGGGAATGTCCTTAAACCGCTCGGCCTGTATTTCACGTGCCCGTATTACCCTTTCCCGTATCGCCGCACTCGATTCTCCCGGACGACTGTCCGACATCTTTTCAAACGGTACCGGAACAATCTCGATCTGTATGTCGATGCGGTCGAGCAAAGGTCCGGAAATGCGGTTCAAATACTTCAGTACCGCACCGGGCGGACAGATACATTTTTTCTCCGGATGGTTATAATATCCGCAGGGACAAGGATTCATCGATGCAATCAACATCAAACTTGCGGGATATTCGATCGAATATTTTGCCCGGGAGATAGTAATCTTGCGGTCTTCCAACGGCTGCCGCATGACCTCAAGTACTTGCCTCGAAAATTCGGGCAATTCATCTAAAAACAAGACCCCGTTATGAGCCAGCGATATTTCTCCGGGTTGGGGAAAAGTACCCCCTCCCACAAGAGCGACACTCGATATTGTATGATGCGGAGCCCGAAACGGACGTTGAGAGAGCAAAGATGTCCCCCGCTCCATTTTTCCGGCAACCGAGTGAATCTTGGTCGTCTCCAAAGCCTCTTGCAGGGTCAACGGCGGCAGGATAGAGGCTATGCGTTTTGCCATCATCGACTTACCTGCACCGGGAGGTCCTATCATAATCAGATTATGCCCGCCCGCAGCAGCGACCTCAAAAGCCCGTTTTACATTTTCCTGGCCTTTTACATCTTCAAAGTCGAGATCAAACTCGCACTGCTGGCGAAAAAATTCTTTCCGCGTATCAATAACAGTCGGCACCAACGCCCTCTCTTCATTGAAAAACTCGATTACCTCACGGATGTTATCAACGCCATAAACTTCGAGATTATTAACGACTGCGGCCTCTTTTACGTTCGCCTGAGGGACAATGAGACCTTTAAATCCCGATTCTCTGGCTTTGATCGCAATGGGCAAAGCACCTTTTATGGGCAAGATAGAGCCATCTAAAGAGAGCTCTCCCATCATCATATAATGGGCCAGTTTATCGGGTTTTATCAATTCGGCAGAGGCCAAAATACCGATTGCCAAAGGAAGATCATAGGCCGAACCCTCTTTCCGGATATCGGCAGGAGCCATGTTGATCACGATCTGGCGACGGGGGAATTTATATCCATTATGCTGAACTGCCGACACTATGCGTTCATGACTCTCTTTCACGGCCGCATCGGGAAGCCCCACCATAAAGAAGCGGATACCTTGGGTACAATTTACCTCAATGGTAACGACCAAAGCATCGATTCCCTGAACAGCAGCGCCAAAAACCTTTATCAACATACGCTCGATTTTTATTTTTTTTCTTTAACCGACTCTAAACTGTCTATGCGAGCAACCATTTGATCGACATATTTTTTAAGGCCGTCACCTTCCAATCCGATTTTCTCCAAACGCCCCATTTTATTGACGATAACCGCATACGGGACTTTGGGAATACCCAGATCCCGTACCGAAGAGGCATTCCAACCATCAGGCTGAATCAGTTGAGTCCATTCCAGAGAATCGGCCTTTATCTGTCTTTTCCAGCGCTCTTTATCTATATCGAGAGAGATCGAAACGACCCTGACTTTTTCATCTTTATATTTCGAATAAATTTCTCTTACCGTTTTCATCTCTTCCCGGCTCTTCGGGTCGTAAGAGGTCCACCAAACCACAACCGTAGGTATATCCCGGAACATATTCGTCGATACCGATTCTCCCTTCTCATTTTTCAAGAGAGAGTACGGGAGTGTTTTGTTGATCTGCATCTTTCGAACCTGTTCTATAAAAAGATCGATCTTGGCCAATAATGAAGCCGGTTTTGCCTCAGGAGGCATGATCCGCAATAAAGAATCGCACAACTGTGCGGTATTTTCGTTGAGAAGATACTCATACATCAGAATGATTGAGGCCGGAGAAGCTGGAGAGGCCGAAATCTGAGCTTCAGCTTTCTTTGCCACTTCATCCCGCAGTTTTCTCAAATCATCCCAATAGGCGGAGTCTCTCTGTCGGGAATAGTATTCGTTCTGTTTTTCTGCAATTTTTTGCAACAGAGCGTTGTTTTGTTGGTTAAAATCCATGATGATCTGATATGCCTCGTTTCCTTCTACATGTATATCAACCGGTTTTTGCACATCACCGTCTAACGTGATACGATCTCCGTTTTTCACATACAACCGTATCAACGGCGTATAATCTTCGGTAAACAATTGGAGAGCCGTCAACATCTCACTTTCGCCCGACAACTCGAACTCGCCCTCTTTCACCTGAACGGTATCTATCTTCAACTCTTTTTTATACCTTTCGTGTACGGCATATAGATTCTGGCTCTCCAGATTTGAAAGCTTCCCTTTTACAACATATTTGTCGTCGGAGCTACATGCGGCAAAGAGTAAAGGGAAAAGGAGCAGGACAGCAATTATATTTCTCATAGATACATTCGTTTATATTGATGATTATCTGCAAATTTACTTTTTTTGTCAACAGCAACAAAAAAAGTCTGTCCAAAGATATCGAACAGACTTCTTATTCTCAATTCATTAAACCGATCAAAGGCCAAATGCTTTTTTTACCGTATCTACATAATCGAGTTTTTCCCACGTAAAGAGTTCTACCTCCCGGACAACCGGTTTGGGGAAATATTTCGACGAAAAGGTTTTTACTACCGTACAAGGTTTACGCCCCATATGACCGTAGGCTGCCGTTTCTTCATAAATGGGATTGCGCAGTTTCAACCGCTTTTCGATAGCTTTCGGGCGCATATCGAAAATGGCACCCACCCGAGATGCGATTTCGGCATCGCTCAATGCGACATGCGATTTTCCATACGTATTTACATAAATACTTACCGGCTGGGCAACGCCGATGGCATAGGAGACTTGTACAAGGACTTCGTCAGAGACACCTGCCGCTACCAGATTTTTAGCGATATGACGGGCGGCATATGCTGCCGAACGGTCTACTTTCGACGGGTCTTTTCCCGAAAACGCTCCACCTCCGTGACCGCCTTTGCCCCCATACGTATCTACGATAATTTTGCGGCCGGTGAGTCCGGTATCGCCATGAGGCCCTCCGATCACGAATTTTCCGGTCGGATTGACGTGCAAGATCAGTTTATCGTCGAAGAGTTTCTTTAACCGCTCCGGAAGTTTTGCAATGACACGAGGAATGAGTATATTCTTCACATCGTCATAAATTATCGACAACATCTTCTTATCGGCAGCATCCTGGGCTTCGGGAGTCGAATTTTCAGGTTCGACGAATTCGTCGTGCTGTGTCGAAATCACAATCGTATGAATCCGTACGGGGACATGGTCACCGCTATATTCTATCGTAACCTGAGACTTCGAGTCGGGACGCAGATAGGTCATCTCTTTGCCTTCGCGGCGGATTGCAGCCAATTCGATCAGCAAAAGATGCGAGAGGTCTAAAGAAAGGGGCATGTAATTATCTGTCTCATTAGAAGCATATCCGAACATCATGCCTTGGTCACCTGCTCCCTGGTCCATTTCATCGTCTCGTTCTACTCCCCGATTTATATCTGCCGACTGTTCATGTATGGCCGAAAAAACGCCACAAGAGTCGCCGTCAAATTTATATGCACTTTTTGTATATCCGATGCGGTTTATCACCCGACGGGCAACATCCATCAGATCGACATAGGCATCAGATTTTACCTCTCCGGCAAGCACGACTTGTCCGGTAGTCACCAATGTTTCGCAAGCTACTTTCGAGTTGGAGTCATACGCCAGAAACTCATCAAGCAAAGCATCCGATATTTGATCGGCTACTTTATCGGGGTGTCCTTCAGACACCGATTCCGAGGTGAATAAATAGTTCATCTATTTCTAATTTTAATTTATTGCACAATTGTGCCTGATCTAAAAATATTTATCAGAAAGAGGGGGGAAGGTGATAATTTAAAGCCGGGCGCCGTACGACATGGCAGGTCACGCAGTTTTAGCATTTTTTTGTGTGGTTGCAAGCAGCCAAATCCTTCCACAACTCTATTCTGCCGCAAAGATAATATATTTTCTGTATATAAAAAAAAGGTTCTTGAATTTACAGATTCAAGAACCTTTTTTATCGTGTCGAATTTTATTCGTAAATATCTATTTTTTAGTAGGATACGTACACTTTTGTTGTTCTTCATCAGGTAAGAACGGGAACATTCTCTCTAAGGGTGAAGAGACCATTTTCCCGTTTTTGTCCATCGACGATGCAGATTTAGGATACAGGGTCTGTTCGGGATCCATCGTAATTTCGCAAATCATGGCTCCGGGAGAGGCCAATACTTCGGCTATGGTATCTTGCAAAACTTTTCCCTCTTCATGGATACGGACAAAGGGTATACCGTAAGCTCCGGCAATTTTTTCCATATCAGGGCATATCACGCCGCTCTGCGGATTACTTCCTGTATATCGTTTATTGAAGAACGATTTTTGTGTCGTCTTTATCGCCAAATAACCTTCATTCTCCAACACGAAAATCTTAACCGGAAGATTGAAGGTCAACAACGTTTGTAACTCCTGCAGATTCATCTGAATGCTGCCGTCTCCGGTGATCAATATCGTACGTCCCGATTTATTGGCAGCGGCAGCTCCAATGGCAGCCGGCAGGTCATATCCCATAGCCGCGCAACCTTGATTGGCAAAAACCCGAACACCTTTGCCTACCTGCATGGCCTGATATGTCGAAGTATAGGCCGTACCGTTTCCGGTAACCACCACATCTCCGCTTTTGAGCTGCTTGAACAGTTCGTCGGCAAATACATACGAGTTGATATAACCCGGTGTCGAAGGATTATCATCAAACACCGTAGGAAGTTCTTGGCGCCGCTCTTTTCCCCAATTGATCCAAGCGGTATAATCCGGGAAAGATACGCCGGCTATCTGCGATTCCAACTCTTTGACAAAAGGATTCAGATCGGCATGTATCTTCATATCGGGAGTAAATGTCGGCTTCGACATTTCGCAAGCGTCGATATCGACCATTATTTTATAAGCCGATGGGGCAAATTGCTCATAAGCATATCCAATCTGACGGATTCCCAGACGGGTACCGAGGATGATCAACAAGTCCGAATTTTGAACCATCACATTTCCGATGCGGTCTCCGCAGATACCCGGTTTTCCGAAAAACAACGGGTGATCATGCCAAATAATGTCATGTCCGCTAATTGCCGTAACGACAGGGACATTCAGTTTTTCGGCAATCCGGATAAAGTCATCGACAACCCCTGCCAGACGTAAACCGTTACCGACATAGAAAACCGGACGTTCTGCCGATTTCAATTTCTCGATAACCGATCGTACAGCCTCGTCTATCGGCGTGTACGTGTCCTGTTGCAATTCGGACGGGTCAAACTCTCTCAAGTTTTCTTCTTCGATAAGAGCGGCCTGCACATCCAAGGGAATATCGATCCAAACCGGTCCGGGACGTCCGTGTGTAGCCAAATAAACGGCTTTATCGACGTAATATTTTATATCGTTCGCATCGGTGATCATCTCGGCAAACTTGGTAATCGGTTTTACAATATCGATGATGTTTGCCTCCTGATCGCCCAATTGCCGTAAATGCAAATCGGGGCATGCATGTATGGTTGTGCTTTGTTTTACCTGACCTGAAATATAAAGCGCCGGAATGGAGTCGGTCCATTGTCCCAAAACTCCGGTTACCGCATTCGTTCCTCCGGGGCCGGTAGTCACATTCGTTACACACAATTTGCCGGACGCCCGATAATATCCTTCGGCAGCAATCGCCGAAGCTTGCTCGTGGTGATTACAGATATATCGGATATCGGGATTGCGCCCGATCGAGTCATTCAGGTGCATCGCACCCCCGCCTGTAACTAAAAAAACATCTGTGATACCGTATTTTTCGACTAAATACTTAAATAGAAAATCACTGGTCTTAATCATAGTAAAAGGTCTTATTTGTCAAACAATAATACGTTCTTGTCTATTTCGTCGCGATGAGCAGCATACCACTCATATAATTGCTCTACCGACTTTCGGATAGGGGTAAACCGCACATCGGGTATCTCTTCTTTCAGACGAGAGTTGTCTCCGCTATACTCTAAACCCAAACCTTCTTTGCCGACCTGAATCGGTAATTTCTTGCCCGAAATCTCCACCACTATACACGCCAGGTCGTATAATGAAACGACTTGATCGGGGACAACATTATAGGCTTTATATTTGGGCTTATTTTCTATAAAATAATCGATAATCGGGGCTAAATCGTCTACATACAGGTAACTGAAACGGCGATCTTGGCGTAATGTAACGGGAAGATCGTACAACGTCTTGCAAATGGCATTGGATATAAAGCGGATAGCATAGTCTTCGTATTTCCCGAAAATTCCGAACAACCTCAGATCGTATATATTATCGCTTTTCTCTATAACCTTCTCACACACATATTTACAATATCCGTGTTCGTCGGCCGGTAAGAAACGGGTATATTCCTCTTCTTTCATAAGCGGACGGTAATAGCGTAAATCATAGATCGCGCCCGAACCGAGCACGATCATTTTTTGATACCGGTCGCTATACCGTTCGAGATTGAAGAACATACGGGTATTCGAATAAAATATGTTGCTCAAATCTTTGGCATTGCGATGGTTGGGTTTCACCGCCGAATGAACAACCACATCGATCTGGTGCTCATCAAAATAACGGGCCACCGCATCTTCGTCGCAAAGGTTAAGGTCTTTACTTCCGGGGGTCAGCAGGTTATATTTCTGGGCAAGAAAACTCTCCTTCAGGTTTTTCCCGATAAAGCCATTGCCTCCTGTAAGCAGAACCGTTTTAACGGGCATGGCAGAATTCTCCTATCTTTTCGATCATGAAATCGAGCATTTTCCGGGTCATACCGGGATATACCCCGATCCAGAACACATCGCTCATGATCGCATCGGTATTTGTCAATTCTCCACAAACACGGTATCCCTCTTGTTTGGCCCGCATTTCGTCAAAGCAAGGATGTTTGATCAGATTCCCCGCAAATAACATACGGGTCTGAATGCCGTTTTTCTCCAAATGATCGACGATTTCGTTACGGGTAAACCCGGCATCGCTTTTTACGTTGATAATGAATCCGAACCAACTCGGATCGGAGTTTTCGGTTGCCTCGGGCAAGATCAGCTTATCGCTGTAAGCCGACAACTTTTCGCGCAGGTATTTCCAATTCTGTTTACGGGCTTCTATGATAGCCGGCAGTTTCTGCAACTGGGCACATCCGATTGCCGCCTGCATATCGGTGACCTTCAGATTATATCCGAAATGAGAATAGACATATTTGTGATCGTATCCTAACGGCAGTTCGCCGAATTGCTGGGTAAAACGACGTTTGCAGGTATCGTCTTTGCCCGAATTGCAATAACAGTCGCGGCCCCAATCCCGGAACGATTCGATAATGCGTTTCAATTGCAGATTGTTGGTATATAAGGCTCCGCCTTCTCCCATTGTCATGTGGTGGGGAGGATAAAAACTCGAGGTTCCTATATCGCCGATCGTACCGGTATATTTCCACGCTCCGTCGATAAAATAACGCGACCCGAGGGCATCGCAGTTATCTTCGATAAGCCACAAGCCATGTTTGTCGCAAAATTGCTTTACGGCGGCAATATCGAACGGATTGCCGAGGGTGTGGGCAACCATGACCGCTTTGGTCTTATCGGAGAAAGCCGTTTCGAGTTTCGTCACATCGATATTATAGCCGGGAATCGTTACATCGACAAAGACGGGTACAGCACCAAACTGAATGATCGGCGTTACGGTTGTCGGAAATCCGGCAGCTACGGTAATCACCTCATCTCCTCTTTTTATGCGGCGATCGCCGAGCTTGGGAGAAGTCAACGCCATAAACGCCAATAAGTTTGCCGATGATCCGGAGTTTGTCAACGAACAAAAGCGGACATTCAAAAATTGAGCCATCTCTTTTTCAAAACGGGCGGCATACCTTCCGGTCGTCAGCCAAAAGTCCAATGAAGCATCGACCAAGGCGCACATCTCTTCATCGTCGAAGAAACGTCCTCCGTAAGAGATTCTGTCTCCCGGTTCGAAGTCTCTCTTCTTACTTTCAAACTCTTCCTGATAATACTCTTTTACCAGTCGTATGATTTGCTCTCTTTTTGTACTCATATCTAAGATTTAATTATTATTTATCGAAGAAATATTTTATTTGTTGTTCTGTCAGCTCTCCCACCTTATCGTTCTCCTGATAATAGGTTTTATACCATTGCAAGGTCAATTTCAACGCTTCGTGGGCATTCATGGCCGGAGTCCACCCTAAACGGGCTTTGGCCAAGGAGATGTCCAGCTTCAACAGTCCGGCTTCGTGAGGAGCCGAAGGATTTTGTACGACACGATACTTGCCCGTCCCCCAAATATCTATCGCCAACGATGTCATTTGTTCGACGGTAAGGGTGTCTTCCGGATTGGGCCCGAAGTTATATGCATCGGAAAGGGTATCGTACCGTTCAGTTGCCAGATACCCCAACAACAGATATCCGCTTAACGGCTCTAAAACATGTTGCCACGGACGTACAGCTGCCGGATTGCGAAGGACGATCTCTTCTCCGTTATGCAAAGCCCTGACAATATCCGGGATAAGCCGGTCTTTTGCCCAATCGCCTCCCCCGATTACGTTTCCGGCACGGGTAGCGACAATTGCTTTTTTATGGTTACCGTAGTCTTTTCTGTTGAAAAAAGAGTTTCGGTAAGAGTCGATGACCAGCTCGGCACAGGCTTTACTGGCACTGTACGGATCATATCCGCCTAAACGGTCGTTTTCCCGATAGGGAAAGTCCCATTCGTTATTATGATAGACTTTATCTGTTGTTATAAGAACTGCGGTACAAGGTTTATCGATCTTACGGACAGCATCCAAGACATGAGCTGTTCCGATTGCATTCACGGCAAATGTTTCGGCCGGAATTTCATAAGACAGGCGTACCAATGGCTGTGCAGCAAGATGGAAAATCACATCCGGAGCAAAATCGGTTATTTCCCGCACGAGTTTCTCCCGATCCATAATATCTCCGAATACCGACGTACAGAGGTTGTCTATCCCAAGCACATGATATAAATCGGGATCGGTAGCCGGAGGAAGCGCATAGCCTTTTACTTCGGCTCCCAACATCGACAATATTTTTACCAACCAACTGCCTTTAAATCCGGTATGACCGGTAACGAAAACTTTCTTGCCGCCATAAAACGACAAATATGGTTTCGCCGAATCCAAATTCTGGTGCAATTTCATAAAATTCTTTTATTGAATTATCGTCCGGAACCTCTTCTCCGGACCTTGTTGTGACAAATATACGAAGTAAATATATAAAAACGGTTTAGGTTGACCTAAAATTAACGGATTGAGAGCTTTTACACACAAAACGGTATCTTTTCGGGAAAAGCATTTTTGCCGGGATATTTCTATTTACACTTGTCCTTTTACCCATTTTGCTGCATAAAAACGCAGGGCAAACCACACATGCAAGAGGATAACCGGGATGCGCCCGTAATATTTTACCATGATGTTATAGCGTTCTTTCAGCGAGGCTTTATGGTTGCGAGTGGTAACCCCCTCGTTCAGGTAATCGATCAGCGTCAGGTGTGTATTCCACAAGGTAGCGGCTTTTTTCATACACCGGATACACCAGTCATAATCTGACGAGAAACGATAGGTAAGGTCATAATCGGGGGCAAGCGCACGTTTGGCAATAAAAGCCTGATGACACACCAACATTCCCATACGGAAACTTTTCCAATTCAGTTTTTCGGGAGCTTTCAATCGCCTCATTCTTAGAAACTCCCGCTTATCGTTCACAAGGGCGGTTTCTCCGTATATGATGTCGGGTCGTGAGTTTCCTATCGAAGCGGCGATGTCCGCCAATGTATTTTTCGTGTGAAAAGTATCGCCGGCATTCAGGAAAATAAGGTATTCGCCTCTTGCCCGATGCATTCCTTTGTTCATGGCATCATACAGTCCTTTATCCGGTTCGCTGACCAATAGGGCCAATCGGTCTTCTTGCGACCGTAGAAACTCAACGGTACCGTCTTTCGAGGCTCCATCTACGACGATATATTCATAATCGGCAAACGTTTGATCAATGACACTCCGAAAGGTAACTTCTATCGTTTCGGCAGCATTATACGTTATTGTTATTATCGAGAACAAAGGGTCCATAATTAACTTTTTTCTATTGCATTTTGAGACAACAATTCACTATATAAATCGAGATATTGCCGAGCGACAATATCGGAAGAAAAACATCGGGATATTTTTTCGGTACAGGCTTTTCCCATCTTGGCATCGGCATGATCGAGTACCCAATCGATTCCTTCGGCAAAATCATCGGCAGAAGGATAGGCCGCCAAATAGCCATTCACCAAATGGTCTATAATATCTGTTTGGCCGCTGCTATTAAATGCAACAGCGGGTGTTCCACAAGCCATAGATTCGGCCAAGGTCTGTCCGAAGGTTTCATAATGCGAGGGCATAACCGTGACATCTGCGGCGCTATATATCCGGGCAAGCTCATCAGCGTTGTCGATTTCTCCGATATAGCGAAAACGGCACGGAACATCTCTCAGAAAATTCTTGTCTTTTTTTATCGTTCCAAAAAGGAGGAGTTCGATTTCCCGCAGATGTTTTGATTTCTCCAACGCCTGTTTCAACAACTCGAATCCTTTATTTTCATCATTCAGTTTTGCAGCGCCGAAGACAACGAGTTTGCTCGTTTCCGAGATGCCCAGGCGAATACGCTCTGCGGACTTTTCTCTGGGATAGAACATTTTTGTGTCGATGACATTGGGAATAACCAAAACTTTGTTGTCCGCTGCCAGCATACTTTTCCCGGTTCGCTGTGCCAACCAATGACTTACACAGGTAAAGACAACATTCGGATGTTTGATCTTTTGTTTCTTGATCCAAACTCGATTTGCCAGATCAGATGCCCCCGGATACCGAAGATAGGGACACTCCTTGCACTCCGACATGAAGCGGTTGCAAGAACGGGCATGATGGCAAATCGACGTACAATACCACATGTCGTGCATGGTGAAGATCACCGGTTTCCCAAGTGCAAGCAATTGTTTGAGGTTGCGAAGCGAGAGAAATCCTTGATTGATCCAATGCAAATGGATGATATCGGCCTCTTGAATAACCGGAAGACGGGAAATATCACTCCCCGAATCGGCAATGGATATGGTAAAGAGGTTTTTCCGGGAGAGACCGTTCCTCATGAAGATCGACAGCCTTTCCTTGTAAAAATGAAAACGGTTTTTCAGCCGTTTCCAACGGGTATCAAAAGGGGTTATTACCGTAGGATCGTCAGAGGTTTTATATGCGGTCAGAAATGTCGCGTCGACACCATTTTTCAACAATGCCTCTTTTAAACGGTTGCAAGCAATTGCGGCTCCGCCTTTACGCTCGTATGTGCTGACAAGAACGACTTTCATAGTTCGAAGTTTTACCGATGCCAAAGATTTAATAGCCGAACCCTTATCTTATTGTAATACGAATTATCGAACCGATAAATACGTGCCAACTTTTTCCGGGCTTCGAGATTTTCTTGCAATAAAGATATTTTTTCGACCTTAACCTGCCCCGAATATAGATCGGTAGCAAACAGCTCATATTTATCGCAATGCGTTCCGGTACCGTCAAATCCGCTATTGGTAACCAACGAATGCCCGGCATTCAGGGCCAAGCCTCCGTTCAAAAAGAGAGAAGCATTCCATCGTATTGCCCAAGAGTTATTTTTCCCGGCAATTTGCTCCTTGAGCATTCGGGTAAAATGGTAGGCGCCGTCGAAATCGAACTTATGCGTCAACTTCTCATCTTCCAACCTGCGAAGCAATTTTCTCCCGTCAGGTTCAAAGAGTTTCCAACTGCGTTGCCATGTCGCCCATCCCCAACTGTTTGCAAAACTCAGCAGGAATGTCTCGGGAAAGGGTTCTTTCCCTTTCAGCAAATGGCCGTTCACGTTCATTACTTTCTCTTCGTTTTCATAAACCTCCAACGCTTCGTTCATAAACGTGAGAAACCACGGAGAGACAATCAGGTCATCTTCCAAGACGATAACCCGCCCGTATTTATCGACCAATTCGGATACCCCGTAAATAATATTCGATGCAAGTCCCTTGTTCTCGGGCTGTTCTATTATGTGAACCTGCTTAAATCCCCGGATACTTCGAAGATAATCGCGTACTTCCTCCACATTTTTTTCCTGTTCCGGATTTTTGGCTCCATCAGAAAAAACAAACAACTCGCTCTCCGCTGCCAAAAAGTTTTTTTGCAACGACTCTACACAATGCCTGACATGCTGCGGGCGGTTGTAGGCGAAAAGAGCGATCGGGGATATTTGCATACTCAATATATTTTTAATCTTCGTTCATCAAAACTTTCTTTTTAAATAACTGCAAGGCTTCATGCCACATCTCTAACCGGAACAAACGGGCCGCCAAGAGATAAAGTAAGCCGAATGTCGTGCAAATCGTAAAAAAGAGCAAAAACTTATTTTGGAAAAACAGATAATAAAGAGACGATATTGCCGTAAGTGCCACAGAGATAGAGAAGCACGGAAACATATCGGCAACAAATGATTTTACGGTATATCCCACGTATTTATGGGCCAAAAGCATTGTGGCGATCAACGAACAGAGGGTATATACGACCCACAACCACATCAATGCCATTATGCTGTAATTGAAGCAGACAAATATGCCGGCAATGAAAAATATCTTTTTGAAGATTTCCATTTTCAAGTTGATGTCCGACCGCCCTACTGCATTGAAAAGGTCATAATACAAGATGATAAAAGGTGAAAATGCTCCTGAGATGCACAACACCTGCATGAGCGGAATCGAAGGTGCCCATTTTGCCGGAAGCAATATGGAGATAAGGGGCTGCGAAACCAGCATCAACAGAAACATGACCGGGAAAATGATAAACGATACGGTGCGTATATATTTTCCAAATACGCGTATCATCCGTTCCCGGTCGTCGTTAATTGAAGAGAGAACCGGGAAAGCGACACTTCTGAAGATATTGGAAATCAACGCAGATGGCATATCCTGAAATTTATTGGCCTGGTTATAGTAACCGACGGCCTGCGTGGAGTAGCCTTTGCCGATAAGCCACGGATAGATATTGTTGAATATCGTGTTCAGTACCCCTGTGCCGATCAGGCTCGAACTGTACCCGAAAAATTCTTTCATCGATTCAACCCGAAATATCCATTTCGGTCTCCAACGTCCATAGACCCACAACAATATCGATTTTATGATCGCCATTCCCAACGACTGTATGACCAATGCCCATACTCCCCACCCCATAAATGCCGTAATAACGGCAAATACCGAGGAACAAAACAGAGAGATGATGTTGATGCGGGCCAGTTGCGTAAACTGGATATGCTTTATCAGACGGGTTTGCTGGATCATGCCGAATGCCAAAAAGACAATGCTCAGGAACGAAACCCGGGCAACTGCGGCCAACCCCGGGACACCCGAATAACTCTCGATAAATGGAGCCAAGACAAAGAGAATGAGATAAAAAACGAGACTGACTCCGATATTGAAATAGAAGATCGTGCTGTAATCGGCATCGGTTGCCTCTTTTTTACGAATCAGCGCCGACCCGAAACCGCTGTCGATAAGGATACTCGACAAGGCAACAAAAACAGCCAATAACGCCATCTTTCCCAAATCGACCGGATTTAGAGGAATGGCCAGAATTATCCCTGTCACAAAGTATAAAAACTGTTGACCGAATTTATCGACAAAGCTCCAAATAAGAGCGGTCAATGTTCTCTTTTTCAGGTTATCCGACATATCTTAATGGCTATATTGCTTCTTGTTGAATAAAAAATCCCCAAAGAGGGAAAATGGGATCTTCTCCGGGGATTTATTAATCAATTTTAAACGAAAATATTCCGATTTATTTTACCTCCGAACCCGGTTTTACATTCTGCTCCGGCTCTATAACTACGAGTTTACCGTCAGCATCTTCGGCCGAAAGTATCATGCCTTGCGATTCGATTCCTTTCAGTTTGCGAGGGGCCAAGTTGGCGACAAAGCAAACCTGCTTGCCGACCAAGTCTTCGGGATTATAATGTTTCGCTATTCCCGAAACAATCGTACGCCCGCCCAAACCGTCATCGATCTTGAATTGCAACAGTTTGTCGGCTTTGGGTACTTTCTGGCATTCCAAAACTTTTCCTACCCGAATGTCGAGTTTCAGAAAATCTTCGAAATCGATATTTTCCCGCACCGGAGAGGCTTGATGATTTTTCAGCTCATTGGCTTTTTTCGTGTCCAGCAATTTCTGTACTTGAGCTTCGACTTGCGCATCTTCGATTTTTTCGAACAAGAGCACAGGCTGTTTCAACAACTGCCCTTCGGGCAAGATGTCGATGCGTCCCAACAGGTTCCATTCGACGCTGCCCATGTTCAACATATCTCTTAATTTTTTTGCCGAGAAAGGCAAGAACGGTTCGAAAGCAATTGCCAGATTTGCAGAAATCTGTAATGCCAGATTGAGAATCGTAGCCACCCGGGACATATCGGTTTTTGCCAATTTCCAAGGTTCGGTATCGGCCAAATATTTATTCCCGATACGGGCCAGATTCATGGCCTCTTTCAACGCATCCCTGAAGCGGTAATTTTCCAGATAATTTTCCAACTCAGATTTTACTCCGGCAAACTCGGCAAGCGTATTCCGATCATATTCGGACAGTTCGCCACAAGCGGGGACTTTTCCTTCAAAATATTTATGGGTAAGAACCATTGCCCGGTTTACGAAATTCCCCAGCACGGCCACCAGCTCATTATTGTTGCGGGCTTGAAAATCCCTCCACGTAAAATCGTTATCTTTCGTTTCGGGAGCATTTGCCGTAAGCACATAACGCAACACGTCTTGTTTGCCCGGGAAATCTACCAAATACTCGTGCAACCATACAGCCCAGTTGCGAGAGGTAGAGATTTTATCGCCCTCCAGATTCAAGAACTCATTGGCCGGCACATTTTCCGGAAGGATAAAACTCCCTTCGGCTTTCAACATTGTCGGGAATACGATGCAATGAAAGACGATATTGTCTTTACCGATAAAATGGACCAATTTTGTCTCGGGATCTTTCCACCAACGCTCCCAGCTATCGGGCAACAACTCTTTCGTATTGGAAATGTAACCGATCGGAGCATCGAACCAGACATACAACACTTTACCTTCGGCTCCTTCTACCGGCACAGGAACTCCCCAATCGAGATCCCGGCTAACGGCACGGGGCTGTAAACCCATATCGAGCCACGACTTGCATTGCCCGTAGACGTTCGGTTTCCACTCCTTGTGGTCTTCGAGAATCCACTTACGCAAAAAGTCTTCATATTTATCGAGCGGCAAATACCAATGTTTTGTTTCTCTCAATACCGGAACACTTCCGCTGATGGCCGACTTCGGATTAATCAGATCGGTTGCATTCAAAGAAGTACCGCAAGCCTCGCACTGATCGCCGTAGGCCCGTTCATTTTTACAATGAGGGCAGGTTCCCGTAATATAACGGTCGGCCAGGAATTGCTTTGCCTCCTCATCGTAATATTGTTCCGATGTCTTTTCGATAAAGACTCCCTTGTCATACAATTTCCGGAAAAACTCGGAAGCGGTCTTCGCATGAATTTCGGAAGAGGTGCGGGAATATATATCGAAAGAAATTCCAAACTCTTCAAACGACTTTTTTATTATCGCATGATACCGATCAACTACATCTTGAGGGGAAATACCTTCGGCTTTTGCTTTCAAGGTAATGGGCACTCCGTGCTCATCCGATCCGCCGATAAGGATCACCTCTTCGCCTTTGAGTCGTAGATATCGGGTATAAATATCAGCCGGGACATATACTCCGGCCAAATGTCCGATGTGTACAGGACCGTTAGCATAGGGTAATGCCGTAGTTACAAGAGTACGTTTGAATTTTTTTTCCATTGGTTTATGAGATTTTATCTTTTCCTTATTCTTAAATAATTTGCAAATATACGATTTTTGTCGCAATGGCATAAGCGGAAAAAAGTAAAATCGCTATCTTTGATAAAGATCGCCAACGATTTTTGATAAATCAAATAAATGAAGTTTTTATGTTATGATCAATAGAGAATTAATTGCACCGAAGAGTATCGTCATTATCGGAGGATCGAACAACACCCAAAAACCGGGAGGGAAAATAATAAGAAATCTGCAAGAGGGAAAGTTTTCCGGCAAATTGTATGCTGTCAATCCGAAAGAGAGCGAAGTGCAAGGAATCCCTTGTTTTCGAGATACGGCGTCATTGCCCGACGTCGAACTGGCAATATTGGCAATTCCGGCAGCGGCTTGTCCCGCAGTTGTAGAAGAGCTGGCAGCGTCTCACAATACCCGGGCATTTATCATCATCTCGGCCGGATTCGGAGAGGAAACACACGAAGGGTTTTTACTGGAACAGGAAATATTGAAAACCGTCGACCGATACGGGGCTTCATTGATAGGGCCCAACTGCATCGGGTTAATGAACCGTCATCACCGCAGCGTGTTTACCTTGCCGATTCCCGAACTCGACCCTCAAGGGGTGGACATGATTTCAAGCTCAGGCGCCACCGCAGTGTACATTATGGAATCGGCCATCGGCAAGGGGCTGCGGTTCAACTCGGTATGGTCGGTAGGAAATGCACCGCAAATCGGGGTCGAAGATGTCTTGGAATATCTCGACCGCACCTACGTCGCCGGCGAATCGACCCCTATCAAGATACTTTATATCGAAAACATCAAAGACCCTGACCGGTTACTGTTACATGCCTCTTCGCTTATACGGAAAGGCTGCAAAATAGCGGCCATAAAATCGGGGTCATCAGAATCGGGAAGCCGGGCCGCCTCTTCTCATACCGGAGCTATGGCAAGCTCCGACTTAGCCGTCGAAGCTCTTTTGCGTAAAGCCGGCATCGTACGCTGCTTCAGTCGTGAAGAGTTAACGACCGTAGCTTGCGTCTTCAACCTCAAAGAGATCAAAGGGCGCAATTTTGCCATTGTCACCCATGCCGGAGGTCCGGCGGTGATGTTGACCGATGCCCTTTCGAAAGGGGGGATGCAGATTCCCGAGCTCTCGGGAGAAGCTGCCCACAAACTGAAAGAAGAGCTTTATCCGGGAGCTTCGGTCGGAAACCCGATCGACATCTTGGCTACCGGGACTCCCGAACATCTGGGGAAAGCCATAGACTTTTGCGAAAACGCACCCGAGATAGATGCGATAGCCGTAATCTTCGGCAGCCCCGGACTGGTGAAGGTCTATGATGCTTATGATGTGTTGCATCGAAAAATGGAAGAGTGCAGCAAGCCGATATTCCCGGTTCTGCCTTCGGTAATTACGGCCGGGAAAGAAGTTGAGTATTTCCTGCATAAAGGCCATGTCAACTTTTCGGATGAAGTGACATTGGCAACAGCCGTAGCACGTGTGTTCAACGCTCCAAAGCCGACCAATGAAGGGATAGAATTATATGGTGTGGATGTTCCCGAAATACGCCGCATTATCGACAACATAAAAGAGGACGGATACCTCTCGCACGAGCTTGTCCAGTCTCTATTTGCGGCTGCCGGAATACCGATGGTTCAGGAAATTGTCTCTTCCTCGAAAAAAGAAATTCTCCGGGAGATCAAGCGACTTGAATTTCCTTTGGTCGTAAAAGCCGTAGGCCCTGTCCACAAATCGGATATCGGCGGAGTTGTCCTCAACATACAGTCGGCAAAACATCTGGTCTTTGAGTTTGACCGAATCATGAAATTGCCCGGAGTGACGGCAATCATGGTGCAACCGATGTTGCAAGGCAAAGAACTTTTTGTAGGAGCCAAATACGAGCCCCATTTCGGCCATGTCATTCTGTGCGGATTAGGAGGTATCTTTGTGGAAATATTGAGAGACATCGCTTCCGGTCTGGCTCCGCTGAGTGAAAATGAAGCCCTTTCGATGATCCGATCCTTGCGTGCATACAGAATGTTCCGCGGGGTCAGAGGAGAAGCCCCCATCGACGAAATTCAATTTGCCGAAATCATTGTCCGACTTTCGACATTGTTGCGTTTTGCCACCGAAATAAAAGAGATGGACATCAATCCGTTATTGGCAACTAAAAAAGGGATCATCGCCGTAGACGCTCGCATACGGATCGAAAAAGGATGAAAAAAGCGTTCGTATTTACCGACAAAGGAGAATACACCCACAAGGCATATTCTCCTTTGCTATATCCAGACAAACCGATCTGCTAATTATTTTTCTTCTTCAACCGCAATTCGTATAAGTCTTGCCGACGGTCTTTCAAGTTGCGTACGCTTCCGTAAGTATGCAACTCATTCAACAAATCCAGATCGACATCAGAGATCAATATCATTTCGGTATTCGGAGTTGCTTCGGCTCGTTTTCCGTCATTTGGGAAAGCAAAATCACAAGGGGTAAATACTCCGGACTGTGCATATTGGATATCCATATTATGCACCCGCGGAAGATTTCCGACGCTCCCGGCTATGGCAACAAAGCATTCATTCTCTATCGCCCGGGCTTGAGCACAGACCCGTACCCGGGAATATCCGGTCTGCGTATCGGTAAGAAACGGTACAAATAGAATCTGCATCCCCTGATCGGCCATTAACCGCGACAATTCGGGGAACTCGACATCATAACAGATCAATATTCCTATGCGGGCACAATCTGTTTCGAATGTCTTGACCATGCTTCCTCCGGTCAACCCCCAACTTTTAATTTCATCCGGTGTCACATGCACTTTCTCGTACATATCATAACTTCCATCTCTCCGACAAAGGAATCCGACATTATATAAACCGTCCTCTTTCAATAACGGCATACTCCCGGTTATTATGTTGATATTATAACTGATCGCCAAATTAATAAACCGGTCTCTAATCTCGTTGGTATATTGTGCCAACGAACGAATTGCCTCCGATTCTCCCAAATGATTGAATTTTGCCATTAAGGGAGCATTGAAATATTCAGGGAACAAAACAAAATCGCTCTTATAGTCCGACACAGCATCCACAAAAAATTCGACTTGTTCAAAAACGTCATTTATGCTTTTATACGGACGCATCTGCCACTGTACCAATCCTATCCGGACATTTGTCTTTGTTACCTTAAAATCTTGTGTCGGAGGGGTATAATAGATATTATCCCATTGCAACAATGTGGCATAATGTTTCGACTCCTCATCATTGGGAAGATAATTGGTCATTACCTTGCGCACATGGAAATCGTTGGAGAGCTGAAACGTCAGGACAGGATCATAAATCTCTTTCATCTTGACTTTCTGAATATACTCTTTGGGTCGCATCTCCGAAGCATATTTATGATAATTCGGAATACGCCCTCCAAACATGATCGCCTTCAGATTAAGTCTTTCGCACAACTCTTTACGATAATCATACATACGTCTTCCCAAACGCAACCCGCGGTAGTCAGGGTGGATAAATACCTCTATCCCGTATAAAATATTCCCGTTGGGGTTATGCGTATCGAAAGTTTCATTACCGGTAACCCGAGCATAAGTATGATCATTTTTCACCAAATCATAATCAACAATTATAGAAAGGGCACAACCGACGATTTTTTCATCCACCACCGTAACAAACTGTCCTTCGGGAAAAATAGCGATCAATTTTTCAATCTGTTTATGCGTCCAAAAAACGTCCGATCCGTCAGAATAAACCCTGCGAAACGATTGCGACAACTGCGTATAATCAGAAATTTGCAGGTTACGAATTTCTACTTTATTGATTTTATGAGAAGGTTCCATATTAAAATTTTTAAAAACAGGTGCAAAGGTACAAAGTCTTTCAGAAAAGTATCCTTTCATTTCTTTTTTTAAAAGAATAAACCCTTAAAATATCCTGCGGAATGCCAATTCCCGTTTATTTTAAGAAATTCGACAAAAGAATCCGATATTTTTTAGACTACGTTTTAACTTTTGGTCCGGAATATCACCGATATTTTATACCTTTGCAAAGAGTGTCTTTTTATTTCCAAAAAAACAAAAAGAATATGAATCCGCATAAATACTCTGAGGTCATCACCTCTACCGTAGAACAACTGTCGGAATACGAATCGGTCAAGGCTTTGTGCCATCAACACCATGATGGAGAGCCGATGCCCTCAGAAAAAATTCTGCATGAGATTATCGAATTGTGCCGGTCGCTGATCTTTCCGGGATATTTCGGGCACTCGACCATCAACCGCCGGACCATATCCTACTATGTGGGTGTGGGGACAGAACGGCTCTTCGAGCTGCTGACCGAACAAATCCTGGCCGGTCTCTGCTTTGCCTGCGACCGGGAGAAATATACCAGCCTCGACAACATGCGGGAATTGGCAATCGAGAAAGCGGCGGCATTTATCAAAACGCTGCCCGAGTTAAGGAGATTGCTGGCAACCGACGTAATTGCGGCCTATAACGGAGACCCCGCGGCAGAGAGCCACGGAGAGGTCATCTTTTGTTATCCTGCGATACGGGCAATCAGCAACTACCGCATTGCCCATTGTCTTATACAGCTCGGCGTTCCCCTCATCCCGCGAATGATCTCGGAAATGGCTCATTCCGAAACCGGCATAGACATACATCCGGCAGCTACGATAGGCGAATATTTCACCATCGACCACGGTACCGGAGTGGTGATCGGAGCTACTGCGATCATCGGCAACAACGTAAAAATATACCAAGGGGTCACTCTTGGCGCCAAAAGCTTTCCGCTCGATGAAGACGGCAATCCGATCAAAGGAATACCACGACACCCGATTATCGGGAACAACGTCATTATCTACTCGAATGCTTCTATTCTGGGACGCATTACTATCGGAGAAGGGGCAACCATCGGAGGAAATATCTGGGTTACCGAAGATGTCGAACCGGGAGCCCGCATTTCACAACAACAAGCAAAAAAATAGAGAGTGCGAATATAAAGTTTTATTAGGGTGAAAAACGAGAAATTTGAAATCATCGCCAAAACATTACAAGGCTTAGAAGAGATTTTGGCTCAAGAGATATCCGAGCTTGGCGGAGAAAATATAGAGATAGGCAAACGCATGGTCTCTTTCAGAGGAGATAAAGAGTTGCTATATAAGGCAAACTTGTATTGTCGGACAGCGTTGCGCATTTTAAAGCCGATCTATTCGTTCACGGCTTCGGATACCGACGATGTTTATAACAAAATCAAGTCTTTCGACTGGCAACAGTATCTGTCGCCCGACCAAACTTTTTCTATCGAATCTGTCGTTTTCTCTGAAGAGTTCAAACATTCGAAGTTTGTCACATACCGTGCCAAAGACGCTATCGTCGACTTTTTTATGGAAAAGACGGGAAAACGCCCTTCGGTAAGGCTCAACAACGCCGATCTTATCCTCAATCTCCACATTGCGCACAATACTTGTACATTATCGCTCGACAGCTCGGGCGAATCACTCCACAAAAGGGGATACAGGATCGGTCAGACCGAAGCCCCGATCAATGAAGTTCTGGCAGCCGGGCTCATTCTCAAATCGGGATGGCGAGGCGAAAAAAACTTTATCGATCCCATGTGCGGATCGGGGACAATCCTGATCGAAGCGGCCATGATCGCCACCAATACCGCTCCGGGCATTTACCGGAAAGATTTTGCGTTCGAACGCTGGAGCGATTATGACGAAGAACTTTTCGACACGCTTTATAATGACGACAGCAACGAAAAAGAGTTCAAGTTTAAAATCTACGGCTCAGACATCTCTCCCAAGGCAATCGCAATTGCCCAAGAGAACATAAAGAGTGCCGGAATGTCTAAATATATCGATTTACAGGTAAAACCGTTCCAACAATATACCGAGGCTCCCGAAAACGGAATCTTGATTACAAATCCGCCCTACGGAGAACGCATCTCGTCGAAAGATCTGTTGGGATTATACGAAATGATCGGTTCCCAACTCAAGCATGTATTCAAAGGATACGATGCCTGGATCATCAGCTACCACAACGAATGTTTCAACAAGATAGGATTGAAGCCCGCGGCTTGTATAAACCTGATGAACGGATCGTTGGAATGCGAATACCGGAAATATGAAATTTTCGAGGGGAAATACAACGATTTCAAACGCGAAACGGGTGGTTTCAAAGAAAAGGCAAAAGAAAAGACCGAATTCAAAAAACGGGAGTACCGCTTCGATGACCGGAAAAGCAAAAAGACAGATAAACCCGCATTCCGCAAAGATAAAGAATCTACCGGACGAAAAGAGTCTTATTTCGGTGAAAGGAAAAGGAGTATCGAAAAACCGGAAGGAAACCCAAGAGAGCAGAGAGACAACTCTCTCCCCGAATGGCATGGAGAAGAAGCCGTAAAAAAATTCGTTACGTTCAAGCAACCATCGATAGGCGTTCCCCCGGCCGAAGACAATCGCCCCGGCTGGAAAAAACTCCGGGACAAGAACCTTGAACGGAAAAATAAAGAAATGGAGAAAAAGGCTCATAAAAAGAGACCTTCCCAAGAGTAACCCCCAATAAGACATTAGGTGAATGAAACTACGTTTTTTATTTATATTAGCACTGCTTCAATTCATGGCTGTATCGGCTCAACTCAAAGAACTTTCTCTCGATAACCTGATACCCGGAGGCAAGACCTATACCCGGTTTGTTCCCAAAAACCTAAAACAGCTGCAATTTCTGGGAGAAAATTATATTTACCAAAAAGGCGACTCTTTATTGATGGCAAAACCGGGAAGTCGCCAAGAAGAGGTTCTTGTCACGACAAAAGAGATAAATGCTCTCGTAACCGCGAAAGGGCTGAAGGCGGTCCACAAACTGCCTCAAATTTCGGTATGGGAAAATGGAGAGAAGAACGAAATCGCTTTTTTACACGACAACCATTTTATACACTTATCGGCAAACGGCAACGCGATCGAACATATTTTTCCGATAGAAAAAGAGGATACGAATTTCGACTTCGACCCGAGCAAATGCCAATATGCGCTGACTAACGAAAACGGGTTATATATCATCTCTCAGACGGGAGAACGAATCACCGTAGGCAAAGATTCGAACCGATATGTCTCGATGGGCGCCAATAATGTGCACCGGAACGAATTCGGAATCTCCAAAGGGACGTTTTGGTCTCCGGCGGGAAATGCGCTCGCCTTTTACCGAATGGATGAGAGCATGGTGGGGGATTATCCGCTGGTAGATATCTCGAGCCGGGAGGCCTCCCTGGTAAACATCAAATACCCCATGGCGGGCATGAAGAGCCATGAGGTTACGGTAGGCATTTTCCGCCCGGCCGACAAGAGTACCGTATATCTGCGCACCCTATCGCCTAAGAATCATTATTTTACCAACATAACTTGGTCGCCCGACGAAAAAGAAATTTACATACAGGAACTGAATCGTCGCCAAGATACTTGCCGGCTCGAAGTTTATGATGCAGTCTCCGGAAGACATTTGCGCACCTTGTTTACCGAAACAAGCGAAAAATATGTCGAGCCTGAGAATCCTCTGATCTTTGTACCCGGGAAACCCGATCGCTTCATATATACTTCCCGCAAAGACGGGTATCGCCACCTCTACCTTTACAATACCGACGGGAAGATGATCCGACAAATCACTCAAGGTGAATGGGAAGTGCTCTCGACAGCGATAGACCCGAAAGGGAAATACCTGTATATCACCTCGACCGAGGCTTCTCCCTTGGAGGTCAACTTATACCGCATAACCCTCTCGAACGGGAAACGGGAAAGGGTAACTCCCGAAAACGGAGTGCACAACCCTTTGATCAGCAAATCGGGACGATATGTGATAGACCGTTACAGTAACCACGACACCCCTCGTGTCATCAACCTCACCGACCTGAAAACGGGTAAGGTAAAGAGGCTGCTATCGGCGTCCGATCCGTATAAAGATTATGTCATGGCAGATATAAAATGCGGTACGATAAAAGCCGCTGACGGAAAGACCGACCTCTATTACCGGCTGACACAACCGGCAAAAATCGAACCCGATAAAAAATATCCCGTTATCATATATGTGTATGGCGGACCTCATGCTCAGATGGTGCGAGACGGCTGGAACTGGGATGCCAGAGGCTGGGACATCTACATGGCAAACCGGGGATATATCATCTTTACCGTAGACGGAAGAGGGTCGGCAAACCGGGGCTTGACATTCGAAAATGCGACACATCACCGATTGGGAGAGATAGAGCTGCAAGACCAAATGGAGGGTGTGAAATGGCTGAAATCGCTCCCGTATGTCGATGAGAACCGAATCGGGGTGCACGGATGGAGCTTCGGCGGGTTCATGACGACAAACATGATGCTGAATCGGCCGGAAACATTCAAGGTGGGAGTGGCCGGCGGGCCTGTAATCGACTGGAAATATTACGAAATAATGTACGGCGAACGGTATATGGGATCGCCCAAAGATAACCCGAAGGGATATGCCAACAGCAATATGAACCGGCTTGCAGGAAACCTGAAGGGACGGCTCTTGCTCATACACGGCGATCAAGATCCGGTCGTGGTTTGGCAGCATAGCTTGTCGTTCTTGAAAAATTGCATCCGCACCGGTACCTATCCCGACTATTTCGTGTATCCGGGACATTTGCATAACGTACTGGGAATCGACAGGGTACACCTATATGAGAAGATTACCCGATATTTCGATGATTATCTAAAATAAAAACCAAGAAAAAAAATAGAGATCGCAATGAATATTTTGTTATTAGGATCAGGCGGCCGAGAATGTGCTCTGGCATGGAAGATAAAACAAAGTCCGAAAGTAAATAACCTATATATTGCACCGGGTAATGCGGGAACGGCATCGATCGGGACAAATGTCGATCTGTCGGCCTCCGACTTCGACGGCATTCGCCGATTTACCCTCGACAACGGTATCGATATGGTTGTCGTAGGTCCGGAAGATCCGTTGGTAAAAGGGATATACGACTATTTTAAAAATGATGCGGAATTGAACAAAATCCCGGTAATAGGGCCATCGAAAGAGGGTGCCCGGCTCGAAGGCAGCAAGGATTTTGCCAAGGCTTTCATGATGCGTCACCACATACCGACGGCCCGTTATGCAAGTTTTACGGCAGCTCAATATGATGAGGCCTGTGCCTTCCTCGACACATTAGAGGCCCCGTACGTATTGAAAGCCGACGGTCTGGCAGCCGGCAAAGGCGTATTGATCATTCCCGACCTGAATGAAGCCAAACGGGAGTTGAAAGAGATGCTTGACGGAATGTTCGGAGAGGCCAGCAGTACGGTTGTCATAGAGGAGTTCTTATCGGGTATCGAATGCTCGGTTTTTGTCCTCTCAGACGGAAAATCCTACAAAATACTGCCCGAAGCAAAAGACTACAAACGCATCGGAGAGGGAGATACCGGATTGAATACCGGAGGTATGGGCGCTGTTTCGCCGGTATCGTTCGCAAATGCTGAATTTATGCAAAAAGTCGAAGAGCGTATCGTAAAACCCACCATAAACGGATTGAAAGCCGAAAACATCGAATATAAGGGATTCATATTCCTCGGACTCATCAACGTAAAGGGCGAACCGATGGTAATAGAATACAACGTGCGCATGGGCGACCCGGAAACCGAAGCGGTCATGCTCCGCATAGCATCGAACTTGGTCGAACTGTTCGAAGGGGTAGCCGAGGGGAATCTTTCAGAAAGAGAACTCCGTATCGATCCCCGTTTTGCGGTAACGGTCATGCTCGTATCGGGAGGTTATCCGGGCAGTTATGAAAAAGGAAAGATCATTACCGGACTCGATCAGGTAAGCGACAGCATCTTATTCCATGCCGGGACAACGCTTAAAGACGGTAACATCGTTACAAACGGAGGCCGTGTCATCGCCGTAAGCTCATACGGAAAAACTAAAGATGAGGCCCTTGCCACATCTTTCAAAAATGCAGAGAAAATTGTTTTCGAGAAAAAATATTTCCGTCACGACATAGGTTTCGACCTTTGATAAGATATGAGAGAAGACCGGTTATATAATATATCAGGCACGACCACCGCAATCGCTTTTACCATAGCAATTGCCTGCTTGTTGTCCCTGACAGCCGTTTTGTTTTATGAACCCCACCTGTCGGAGACAGCCGGTTTGCTTTCTTATTTGTTCGAAAACAACCTGTCGGTACATTTCCGGATCATCCTCAACTGGGTTGCAATTTTTATCGGAGGGTTATTGTTGCTTTGGATCAATAATACCTACACGATCGTAAGAGCACATTCTACTCTCCCGATGCTTTTCTTTCTGCTATTCGAATGCACGAATCCCGAGCTGACGACCGGATTGAGAATCGGGAATATCCTTGTGCCGATCATCCTGTTATCGATAGCCCTTCTTTATAGCACGTATCAAAGCATACATCCTCAGAATCAAGCATTTACATTTTCACTACTGATTACAATCGGATTTCTGTTCTGGACACCTTTGATCTTTTTCCTCCCGTTGTTCTGGATCGGGCTATACCAAACCCGGGCACTCGGATTGAAAACCTTTCTTGCTTCCATAACGGGAGTCGTTACGGTCGTATGGATTTTTTACGGGATACATTTCATCGGCAATTACCCGTTGTCGTTCGACAATATATTTAGAAGCACCGGGTCGATACACTGGATACACCACGAAGGAAAAGCGGAGCAATTACTGTATTTCGTGCCGACGATCATTATCGGATTCGTTGCCGGTATCAGCAGTTTTTACAGACATTACAGCGACAAAATCAGTACTCGCGTTTACAATGAGTTTATCAATGTTTTATCGTTCTGTACGGCAATCTTCATCGGATTAAATATCTCAGAGTTTTACAACTTCTTGCCTTTTTTAAATGTTTATGTAGCGATACAAGCGGCACATTTGTTCAATAACATTACAAACAAAACGATGGTCTATCTGTTTTATGCCATCTTGATTATTTATCTATCATTCTATTTATGGATCTTATTGCAGGACTTAGTGAGTGGGGTTATATAGGGCTTTTCATAGCCGGATTTCTTGCCGGGAGTATTCTTCCATTCAGCTCGGAGGTTGTATTGGGGCTACTGCTCTATGCCGGATATAACGAATGGGGCTGTCTTGCTTCGGCCACTGCGGGCAACTGGCTGGGCGGTGTCACCTGTTACTATATAGGACGATTGGGGAAAATCGAATGGATAGAGAAATACTTGCGCATAAAAAAATCGAGTCTGGACAAGACCCAAAAATTCTTGCAAGGGAAAGGGGCTTTAATGGCCTTCTTCGTCTTTCTCCCTGCCGGAGGAGACTTGATCATTGTCGCATTGGGTCTTATGCGTGCCAATGTAGTGATTACAAACCTGTCGATGCTGGCCGGGAAATTTCTCCGTTACTATTGCATTGCCAAAGGGGTCGATTTTTTTCTGTAAAAACTTATACTATAAAATAAAAATATTGTATCTTTGCCCTCACCGAAAAGAGCAGATTACAACTGCGGCAGTAGCTCAGTTGGTAGAGCATCAGCTTCCCAAGCTGAGGGTCGCGGGTTCGAGTCCCGTTTGCCGCTCTTGAAAAACAGCCATTTACAAGATTTGTAAATGGCTGTTTTTTTATCCTGTTTTCAAGGGAAATGTTCGGTGATTTAATGTGTATCGATATACCATGAAGTTTTTGGATAATCTACCATTTGACTATTTGTGCTGGGCGCTGAGGTCGTAATGCCAGAATATTGTTTGATCGTAATCTCACCTTTTGACGTGGTATAGAATTTTTCGGTACAAGCCTTGTAAGGGATGACTCTTTCGAGCAGGGAAGTAAAGTAGCGATACAGTTCGGAATCACTATTGCAGAGTACCCGTACATAATCGCCGAAGTCATAAAATAACACCGGGGAATAGCCGTCCATACGCTGGATATATGCCGCCTGAGCATTGTCTAAGGAATAGTTTTCATAAATAAGTTTCATCAAGGCTGCCAGTTCATCGAGATAAGAGCAGTCGGTAACAGCAATGGTTCCATATGGATATTGATAGTTTGAATAGAATTCATAAAAGTCTTGGCAGATGGCACCATAGTCCGGCGTTTCGTCCAACAGATATTTTCCTATAATGGAATACGGCATACCATACATCATGATTTCAGTGGGAGAGGCTATCAGATAATCGGTCACATTACGCAAGTCGTAGGCGACTTCTACCGATGACATGTAGCAGTCGTCGAACAGGATGTAATCCATTTTCAGACCACAGTTTGATAAACTTTTCGACAAGGTGGTCACATCGGTCTGGTATTCGGGAGTCAAACCGCCGAAGAAACGGGTCAGAGGGGCATTGCTATATTCCCAAGAGTAAGTAAAAGTCGTATTAAACTGATTATAGTCTTGGGGAACAGGCAGCCACCCCATACCATGACACCCGATTATCATAGCATAATTAAGAGCCGGGGCAAAAGATTTCATGTCGTTCAGGATGGCGGTCAGCCCCGTTTCTGTTGTAATGGCCGGGGCTGTATATTCTTTCAGTATCTGCCGACGGCAGCTTCCGTTTTCGTATATGATTTCAAACATTTCCGCTTCAGAATCACTGGTAGACAGAAAAACGATAACCCTTTCTTTATCGAGCCCCCTCTGGGATATGGCTTCTTCCAAGTCTGATATGTTGGTATAGAAAGAACCTGTCATATTCGTAGCCCAAGGGAGATACATAAAGATAGTTCTTTGATTGACTTCCGTTTCAAATTCTTCCTTTTCGCAAGAAAGCAGAAAGAACAGAAAAGGTAACAACATGATCAGTTTTTTAATTCTCATACCGTTTTATATCCGTATTTTACGTGTATTTTCCTAAAATATTATGTATCATAAAGATAGTATTTTTTAGACAGAGCCATATAATTAATACTATTTTTACGTTATCTTCTTTTGCGTTTTTTCAATCATACAAAGGTATAACAACCAGAGGAGTTTTTACGATCCGTTCCCCCAAAAAATACGGGAGGGACAATTTCCGATACCGGAACAAGGGGAGCCGACAACACACAGGACGCAACAACCTGCACGAAACGACCGGCAGCAAGAAACTCTTGCACTCCTGCAAGAAAGGAGAAATACCCGCCTCATTCCGAAAAAAGGAATTCTACTAAAAAACCTGCCAAATGATTTTGGCAGGTATATGTTACAGAACGGTATGAGCCGTCGTCGATCTCTACCATGAAAGAGAGGCAGAGGTGTCTTTTTTACGGTTTATTGCCAAACCGTTACAGGAAATTCTACATTACCTTAAATGTTTTTACCTCTCCGTTTTCAAGGGTTACTTTTACTATATTCACGCCCTTGGTTATTCCGATAACGGCTTCAGCAGAACCTGTTGACGAGTATTCGTCTGTCTTTATACCTCCGACAGTATAGATTTCGACCATCGTTATGTCAGGTCGTGTCGAGCGTATTATGGCACGCCCGTCTTGTACGGCTATGTATACGGCACTACCGCTTTCTTCAAAATTTGAAGACTGCCGGCGGTCACGTATGGCAAAACGCCCTACGCTTGACCCCATGCCACTGAACGTCAGCTCTGCATCGAGCGGATAGGTGGTATACGTCACGTTGTCGTACAACTCGAAGTTGCCAAGCTCGGCCTTGCCTTCAGTTTCAAAGCTAAATGTCAGTGTGTCGGTTTCCGATGTAAGTATGCCTACGGGGATGTATGCGCGCCCTTCTTCTGTCGGGCAAATATCGTAAGCTTTGCCATCGATTACGGTAAACACCGCCACATTCGGGCTTACCTCGTTGTCAATTATCGTCTTCGCCCAGGTATCGGTATTCTCGGTGATCACCGTCGAGGCCTTATTCCCTCTACGACTTACCGTCATACGCAGCAAATTGGCGGCTTGTATTTGCAGCTCGCCATCTTCGGGATAAGATTCGGAGGCAGTCTCTGCCACTTCGGGCGACATCATGTCTGCACTGAATGTCACATCAAGCTCTGTCAGATTTGAGCTTGCGTCTTTTGCCGTAACAAAGAAACCCTCCATAGGCTCTATTGTCTCCGCGTCGCTCTGCGTGCTGACCAGGTTGCCTTCAGTATCAAGCGTTACTGCTGATATGGTGTTACCGTCGTAAAAACCGACCGACGCCACATTGTCACTATTCGCTTCAAGGAACTTCGCTATGTCAATGCGACTCATAAACGGGTTGGCAGCTGCAAAATATGCCTCTTCCCCGTCTTCGGCGGCATTTTCTACATTCAGATGAGCCGTGTAAACCTCACCACTTAGATAAACGGTGCGTTCGGACGTTTCCTCTTCCATTTCTCCGCTCGCTCCCGGACGCTTGCGGATATAGGTAAAGTTTTTATTGCTCCCGTCGTTTGCCGTCTCGTAAATAAAGCGATGCCCTTCACTACGATCTACGGTTTCGCTTATTCCGGTATTCGTCTGTCCGAAATCCTCATAATAGTTATAAGAGGTGTGCAGTTTAGGGAAGCGGAAGCGGAATGTCTTTGTTTCCGGCAGATCTTCGTTGTCTATCCACAAAGAAAAAGCGTTGTTGTATATGCCTGTGGCATTGTCGCCTGCACCTGTCGAGTAGTTGAAGGCCACGCCATTGAAGTTGCGCGACCATCGAGTTTCGCTTATGTCAATTGTCACATTTGTATTGTCAATCAGTTTGCCCGGCGCAGTGCGTGCCCACAGCCGTTGGTATATCCTCGGACTGAAACGGTTCTCAGGCATGTTGTTATTGTCAAGCTCGGTAAAGTAGTCAGGCATTGCCGTGCCGTCCTTGAGTATGAACATATCGCCTGTGTACATGTCTTTCAGAGGTGCGGCCAGCATGTAGTAACGGTTTGGCTTGAGGTCCATTTCTACCCAAGCCTTGTCGTAGTTCAATTTATACACACGCTCCACGGCTGCACCCGGTTCAAAGTGTATGCTCTGTACGCAATATTCATCACCTACGGTAACGGCACCGTTCAGCACGGGGTAACGCTGCGCTCCTTGCGGTATTATGACGTTGGTACAGCAATAAGGCGATCCTGCCGTCCAGTTGTTCCAAGCATTCCAGTCGGTAGTAGCCGCATCTTTACGCCATGTGGTTTCCAGCGGATGCACGGTATAAGGTGCGCTACCCATCATAATGCCACTACCGTCACGGAAGGTCATTGTGTAGCGTCCCGAATAGTTCAATTGGTAAGACTTTTCGAAATTACCGTGTTCATCAGTAGTGAATGTATCGTCTATTTTCTGATCGGGCAGTTGTATGGTATAATTGGTCGAGGGCATTCCGACGCCACTGATGGTAATCATATCGCCTACACAGATATCGGTAGCCGTTATACCTTCAATAGATGTATTACATGACTCCGGATCTATGCAGTCGGGTATGCCGTCATTGTCGATGTCGCCACGCAAGAACATTCCGTAGAAGTTTTGAAAATCGAGCACTCCGGCTACTCCCGCTATCTCAAGTCTCACTTCGTCATAATTGCTCTTCGGCTGCATCATCATAATGCGCTTGTCACCATAACCTATGGCATTAACACCCAATACGTTCCATTCGTTGAACTCATCGCCTGTGGCTGTTCCGTTCATGTATGTTGTCACTTTAAGCCAGTTTCCTGCATTGACTCCGGCCAAATAGGTCTTGTCATCTACTACAATGCAAAGCTGGTGACGGAAATCCAAGGTGCGTCCCATATTCACGGCTATGATGTTTCCGCTACCCACACCTACTGTATTTACTACTTTCATCGGGGTCTCAAGGTCATTGTCGACAAAGAAGCTCAGGTTGTCGATCACACCGCCCACCGCTACTGCGGCTGCCATCTGCGACTCGTTACCGTTTATGCTGGCATTGGTCTCTTCGACAGAAACATGAGCCGTCACACAAGCCAACGGATTGTCGACGTCTGTGGCAGGATCATAGTTTTCCTGCACGAAAGCATAGTAAATGCGCATTACCGACAGATTGAGGTTGAGCACACCCGAATTCCATAAAGTCACTTCATCAAACTGTATAGGCGCACCGCCCTCATCACAGGCATTGAATATAGCACTGAAACGTACTTTCTGCACTTGATTGCTTCCGCCCAAGCCCACCGATACCGTATTGCTCTCGGTAATGACTCCTTCACAAACTTTTGTCCCTTGCCTGTAACAGCGTACTTGGAAATACTGAAGTGCGCTCAAATCAAGTCCGGTCGTAGTATATTCTACCATGAAGCCCACCTTGAACTGTTGGCCTTGCTTTCCTGTTCCATCGAAAATCAGGCTGCCATCGGTTGTCTTGACTCCGGCCAAGTGCAGGTTGCTGGCAATGGCAAGACCGCCGGTGTATTCAGCGTAATCGTCGGTTCTTCCATTGATGATGTTTTCCGGATTATCCAATTCGGATACGGAAACCAACGAGCCGCTCGTCTCGTGTAACTCCGTAGATGCAGCATATATTTCGTTTGTACCTTCTTCATTAATCAGGGGTGTACCTCCTGCCTCGATATTTATGCTGCCCAATCCTTCACCCACATTCAGCGTTATATCCTCATAGCATTTAGGATCATTAGGACAACTCAGGCTGGTAGCACAGAACACATATTCACCCGGCAGTGTCATATTGGTCACTTGACCGCTTGACGTTACATTTACATTAGCGCCATCAGGTTGGCTCACCAGACTCCAACTTACCGATAAATCAGGATTTGCTTCCAACTGGTATGAGGTTTGTTCCTCACACACGTTGGTGCTTACTGTCGGATTAATGGGACAGTTGTGCTCTACATCCGGTTTTTCGCGTACAAAACCGTAGCACACCCCCAATGCTCCTACTTTGACTGCTATCCCGGTGTAGAAGCGAAGCTCTGCACCCGAGAAGTCTTGATTTGCTACAATGGATGCCGTGGCATATCCCCCATCACCCACGGCAAGGGCCAATACGCCAGAAGAGACTGTCTGTTCATCTATCTTGTCTCCGTTCTTGTTGAACAGACAGATCGTAACAGTACTTCCAATGCCAAGGTCTATTGCACTGGCGTTAATGTACTTGAAGCCTACTTCATCGCCGGCCTTAAACACCTCACCTTTTCCGTCGTCAGTCTTCGGTTCGACAATCATCCTTGCACCACCTTGGTAGCCGATAGCGATAATCGGGGTAAGTGGAGCGTAATCTGTCCAGTCGTTTTCGCTGTCATCGTCAATAAGCTCCTCATTAGCGTCATTCAAGAAAGGGAAGGGAATACCCAATAGTACAGGATTCC
>CASFRL010000053.1 GCA_949297285.1 uncultured Bacteroidales bacterium | reverse complement strand
AGGAGGTGCGTTATGAGTCTTAAACAACTAATTAACGCCCTCTTCAAACTGAGTGGCTCACAGGCGATGCCAAAATCTGATGATTCATTGGTTGTCGCTTACAGCACAACAAATCAGGCATATACCGCCCCATACGACGGTTATTTGTGCGTCGTTGGGAATAGTAACTCCGATAGTTCGGAGATTGTTCTGACGCAAAATGAAATAAGCACGGGAACGACCGCTGCTCAAAACGGTTGGGGTGTTAGGCAGATGATGCCTCTTGCTAAAGGTCAAACGGCCAATATCAATTTTATTGGAATTAGTACAGCCACGATTTATTTCTGCCGTTTGATCGGGGGGGGGATTAATCGCCTTCTGTCGCAAGCTGTTCGGTGCGTTCGGGGAGGTGGCTTATGTCTAAACTCCTCGAATACCTTCGTTCTGTCCTTAATACAACAATTGCCAGATCTGGCCCGGGTGATTCGGTTAACACCGTACTTATTCCTTTTGAAAGCGCATCAAGTTTTTCAACTGTCTCTCCAATTGATGGTTGGTGTTGTGTATACCTTGCAGGGAAACTCAACGGAGTTCACCTATCGGCGAATAATTTCTTCAGAAGTTTTCTTACAACTTCATGGGATGCTGGAAATGGCAACTACTACGTTGCAGGATGTATCCCGGTTCGCAAAGGAGAAACAATTACTTGCCTCGTTAGAGGAGCTACGGAACTTACTGGTAACTTCTTGCACTTTACAAAACGACAGATGCTTGAATAATGCTAAGGAGGTGTGCCATGCTTAAGACATACCTCCAATCATTGATTGAATCTGTATTTACAAACAAGAAAAAGTATATCGGGCAACAGGCATTTCCTAAATCCAACGGCTGGATCAATATCAATCAGCAATCATCTGGTGAGTATGTTGCGCCAGAAGACGGGTACATCTTATTTTTTGTTTCTAATACAAGTTCCGTCGATATCCATAGTGATAACTCTTCGAATTATCCATATTCGAGATCCGCGCTATCAACGGGTTCTACATTTATTTTTTCATCAACTATTAAAGTGCGGAAGGGGGATCATGTCCGATTCGATTTTAAAGAAAGTGCCCCTACGGTCTTTACATTCATACCGATAGAAGGTTCATAACCACTTAGTAGATTGCCCCTCACCCGAGGGGCTTTTTCATGTGCGCGTGTGCGCTGAATACAGAGAGAAACTTCACACAAAACGAGGAGATTATTCATGTGTTTTCTTTGGTGGGCGTCGTTGTTAATTCCGTCGCTCGTTATGTCGATTGTCGGTCGATTACTTGCGCCCGTCTTGCCACTTTTCTGTGACGAACAGGGGTGGCTGCCAAGTTGGTTGAGCTGGTTTCAAACGCCTGACAATAGCTGCGATGGGGATGCTGGACACCGAGAAAGATGGCCGAAAGACGGCCCTTTCTGGACCTATGCTCGACGTGTAGCGTGGCTTCTGCGTAATGTCTGCTACGGATTTGATATGCAAGTGTGCGGTGTTGAGATTGAAGAAACTGATGAGATTACGTGCATCGGCAATCCCGACATTGGGGATCAATCCGGTATTTCCGGCAAGTGCTACCGAGAGGCTTTTCGCAATGGCAAGAAAATCGCTTTTCAGTGGTACTACGTGAAGCACTACAAACTATTTGGAAAGTGGAATAAGTGCGTTCGTATCGGTTTCGGTTGGAAGCTCTGGAATGAAAAGCCGTTTATTGCGCAGTTTTGGCTTTACTGTAATCCGGTGAAGTGAGAACGATTTTTTATTAAGTGGGAACGAAGTGGGCACGATGCTCACTTAATTCCCACTTGTTGATTGACTTGTTGATTTTCGACAAGTGGTTCAACAAGTCGAAAAAGGAGAAATGAATATGACACGTGACGAAGTGAAAGCAATGCTTGAAGAAATCGGCGTGAAAGCCGAGGAATTGGGTGAACGGGCAATCGAAAAGATTCAAGAGAAAGTCGATTCTGAAAAAGAAAAATTAGATACCGAAACTCGGCGCGAAGTGCGCAAATTCTGGATCATTGTTTCTGTCGTTTCGTTCTTTATCGGAGCCGGTGCCGGCCGTCTTTTCTTTTAGTCGCTAACTTCGGGCGGGGTTGTTTTTATGTGTGATGAATCTAAGCCGCAAAGCGCTTTGCAAAGAGTTGTGACAGGGTTTACCGCAAGCGGAGCGAGCGGCGTTGCCAAGGCTTCGCCCGGTATCGCGGTGACGGGGGCCGGTGTTATGGGTTTCCCGATTGAGACGTGGGTCAGCATTTTGACGTGTTGCTATTTACTTTTCATGTTGATTGGCGCATTGCCGAAGGTTATTGAAGCAATCCGCTATTTATATCGATTAGCAGTGCCTAAAAAAGAAGTAGTGACAGTCACTACGCTAGAAGACGATTCTGTGAATAAGAAAATCGAAAAATCAAAATAAAAAATATAAAGCCGCTGAGGTACGAACTCGGCGGCTTTTTGTCAATGACTAGTCAATCTATCGACAAGGAAATTATAAATGAA